>CAYXOZ010000098.1:4042-5945 GCA_964467135.1 uncultured Dehalococcoidaceae bacterium | reverse complement strand
ATAAAGACGATACACGGCGTGTTGCGCTTGGCCTGGTCAAAGAGGTCGCGCACACGGGAAGCCCCCACGCCCACGAACATCTCCACGAACTCACTGCCGCTTATAGAAAAGAAGGGGACATCGGCCTCGCCGGCGACGGCGCGGGCGAGTAAAGTTTTGCCGGTGCCGGGGGGCCCTACCAGCAATACGCCCTTGGGGATGCGGGCGCCCAGCGATTGAAATTTTTCTTTTGACTTCAGGAACTCCACCACTTCCTGCATATCAGACTTGGCTTCCTCCGCGCCGGCGACATCGGCAAAGGTGACGGTAGCGCGGTTGGCCGGGAAAAGACGCGCCCGGCTCCGCCCGAAGCTCATCGCCTGGTTGTTGGCGCCGCGCGCCTGGCGGAAAAGGAAAAGCAGCAGCAAACCGAAAATGACCAGCGGCAGGAAGTTTATCAGCAGGCTGCCCCAGTTAATCCCGCCCGTTGACTTGATATCATAGGCACCACCGGGAAGGACCAGCCCCAGCTCCTTGAGGTCGACGATGGTCAGGTTGCCGATGGCCGTACTTATTTCTTTGCCGTCCTTGGTGGTGACGGTCATCTCTTCCTGGTCGATAAGCACCTTGCTTATTTCGCCGTTCTGGGACATGGCGATGACCTGCCCCAGCGGCACCACCTGCGGCTCGTTCGACCCCGGTATCAGGAAAGAAAAAAGCAGAATCGCCGCGAGGAGGATAATGATATATATTAGACTATTGCGTCGCCAGCTAGATTTCATACGCCACCTTAAAGAAAGAAAGTCCCTTTCGCTTCCTTACTTTAATTATACCACAAAAAGAAACAACAATTAGGTATATACCACGTCCGCAGAAATTTATCAATAACGTGACCCTGTGTTTTACCTGGTGGTTTTACCCAGCCGTAATGAAACAATCCCCACAATCCGCCGGTCCGTGCCATGAAAGCACCGACCGGGCAGATGAGGGGATTGCTGGCCAAAGTCCGGCCTGACCGGAAACGGAGTGACGGCCACATCCGGGCAGGTCGGACGCTACCCTTTTATATGATATTTGTTTTACCGCCGGGAGGGTTTGGTGGCCGGGGCGGTATACTTCCCTTCCCAGAAAACGGGCCCCACCAGAGAAGGATATTCGGTGCCGGGGACCAGGCCGGCGTGAAGCTCGGCGGACCAGCTCCCCCGGGCCTTAACGCCTTCAAAGACGCCCGTGCCGCCGAAGCTTACCCACGCGCCGGAATCATAAATATCACCGGTAAAGAGATTACCGCTGATTTTCCCTTCGAAGACACCCCGGAGCACGCCGGTGCCATCGGGGCGGGTCATGGTAAAGCTGCCCCACATCACGCCCCGGACGCCGCCGTCATCACCGACCCTCACCACGGAATCATGGTCCGACCAGAAAGCCGTACCCGCCAGGGCTTCCCAATCGCTTTCCAGGATGAATCCCTCGACGATTTCACCATAATAACGCCAGACCTTCCCGTGAATCGCCGGCTCGGGCATATACTTTATGTAAATCAAACCCGACCCGGAAAAGCTGGTATTAACCGGCTTGCATTTGTCCGCTTTAGCCAGGGCTGCCGCCGGAAAGGCTAAAGTGAAAAGCAGTACCAGCGCCAGACTGAAGAACAGGATCCTTTTTTTCATTTTTCCCTCCTTTATTTTCTTTGTCTTACGACACGGTTTCCAGGGTTGACGTCCGATTGGCGGCGATGGCCATAATCCTTTCGAAGACAGTCTCATCGTTTTCCAGGAGCCTCAGGCAGGCATCCACCACCTGGGGGTCGTAGAGCACTCCCCGGTTCTTCGTTATTTCCGCCAGGGCGCTGCCCAGTCCCAGGGCCGGCCGGTAAGGACGGTGGGAAGACATCGCCTCGACGACGTCCGCCACGCCCAGAATC
>CAYXOZ010000098.1:0-3942 GCA_964467135.1 uncultured Dehalococcoidaceae bacterium | reverse complement strand
ACATGCATGCCCATTATCTGCCACTCGGAAAGGCCCATCTCCCTGCCGATGGCCTGCGCCAGCTCGGCGACACGCCGCTGGTGGCCAGCCGTGTACGGGTCGCGGCTTTCCGTCACCAGTGACATGGCGTGGACAACGCCATCCATCGCCTTCTCCAGTTCGGAGTGCTCCTGTTTGATGTTTTCATAGATATTGGCGTTATTGATGCTGGCAGCCGCCCCGGATGCGGTCGCCCGCAGCAGACGCCTTTCCTCATTGGAATACGGCTCGTGAGTGGCCTTACAGGTGAGGAGCAAAATCCCGGCCAGGCCCCCGTTATTTTCCATCGGCACCAGAAGCTCGATGCGGTTGTTCTCCAGGGACTGACGCTCGGCAGAAGAGAGTCCCAGGAGCGACGGTATCGTGTTTATATCCAGCGTATCGATAATGCCCCTCTCCTTCAGGGCGGCCACCAGGGGACTGCCGGCGGCAATATGGAACCGTCCGCGACTCTTCTGGCCGGAATAAGCGCCGATAGTGAAATTGCCGGTGGTCGGTGAAGGCAGCAGCAAATAAGCGCCCAGACTCTGCATACCTTTGGCAGTGGCATCGACCAGAGACGTGGCTAGCTGCTCCAGGTTGAGTTCGCTCCCGGTCTCCCGCGGGAAACGCTTTAGTGTCTGGATATGGTCGTACCTTTCCCGGAAAAACCACCTGTCGACGGTCTTCTGCAAGCGGTAAAAGACCCGCTGGAATACCAGGGCGGCGATAAAGACGGCGACCATGGTCAAGGTAATCGACACGGGGTTCATGAAATCGCGGAACAGCCGGCTCAACAGGTAAACGATGCTCCCGAACGCCCCGAAAATGACGAGGCCGGTCAGTAGCAGGGTCACACCCTTCCGCAGTATCACTTTCATTTCCAGGAGGTTATGTTTCAACATGGCGGCGGTGGCGATGGTGCAGAACGCGATATTGCCGATTATTCCCAGCGGATACATGCTGATACCCAGCACCGGCAGGTAGTCCGTCGTGGCGCCGGTGAACATGGCGATAATCCCGGCGATGAGGTAATCGTCCCGCACCTTTTCGTCGATGACGCGGGTGCGCCGGGTGTGGATGATCAACAGCCGGCCGCTATAGACGAGCGGGACGTAGGCGCACAGCAGATAAAGCGGGAAAAACGGCCCGATGACCGGGGCTTTGCCGTACCACATCACCTGCATATCCTTGACCACCAGGCCCACCGGAATCAGCGCCAGTACTGTCACGAAGGATATAAGCAGCGCATAGAGAAAATACTTGTGGGGCCGGAGGCCGGTAAAAGAGACGACAAACCAGAAGAAAAAAATCGAGGAGGTCAGTATCGACGTGAAGACGAGCTTTTCCCATACCAGCGCCGTCTCGATGTCGGTAGCGGAGCGCATCATGAAGATGAAAAAGCCCCACAGAGTCATAAAGACCAGGAACAGGGAAAAGGGCTTGCGGGCGACGTGACGCTTGCCGCTGACCATCAGGACGATAATCAGCGCCAGGCCGAAGACCACTTCAACTACCGGTATCACGAGGTATGGCTTCAAACTCAGCTCCCTATAAACAATTCCCCTGGAAAGTTGCCGTCACCGGGTAACGGACACGCGGGACTTTTCCACCGGATTAATCAGCCCGGCGATAATATCATCCGTGGCGTTCATCTTCGGGGGTTGGCGGAGCGCCAGTTGCGGGCTGTTCCGTTCCATTTCACGGTAATAGTTCCGGAAAGAGCCGGGACGTAACACCGTAATCTGGAGCGGGCGTATCTCCATCATCGCCGCCAGGTCGTGATAACCGGGGTCGGCTTTCATGAGCTCGCTGTGAAGCAGCGGCGCCAGGTCGGTCCCCTCACTGCCGTTATTGAGCTCGATATAGAGGTGCAGCGCCGACTTGCCCTCTTTAGTCTCTTTCCGGATGGTCCAGCCCTCGCAATCGATATTGGCGCCGACCAGCGCCTGGGTCACCGTCTTTTCACTTACCCGCGTGAAACCGGCGATATCGATGAGGTCGTCCGCCCGGCCTTCGAAGACCATCTGGGGCAGGTTAATCCCGGCCTCGGCGTCTTCCAGCGCCGTAATACGCACGAGGTGCCCCAGCCGGTAGCGGATGAACGGCATGCCGTAGAAACTGGTGATGACAAGCTCGTAACGCTCGCCGGGCCTGACTTCGTTGAGAAGCAATGTGTGCGGTTCATAATAGATGTCTTTGCGGTTTTTAAGTCGCTCGGACTCGGGGATAAACTCGTAAAAGTTCGAGTGAGGAATAAAGGTCATGCCACGCCGGGTCCAGCTCTGGACCGCCATGATGCCGGCCTCCGTGCAGGCGTGGAACTCATAGGGGTAAGCCCCCCAGTACTGATGCACGAGGTCGCGATAGATACTGGTATCGATACCCCACCCGATAAGGGCTTTGACGGGCCAGAGGTCTTTCGGCAGCATCCGGCGGTTTTCCAGCCGGCTCCGCAGGAGCGCCCGCGATACCCTTAACAGCTCGGTGGGATGGACAACGTGCCGGGAAAGATTGCCCTTTTTCGACATCTGTTTAAACTCGTTGCCGGTCTTCACCAGGACACTGGTCATGGCGATGATGATATCCACGCCGGTCCGCAGAGACATTTCAAAGCCCCGGGATATTTTTTCGCGGAAATCAATGCCGTCATGCATGTCCGGCGGCATCACCGAGCGCAGGCCGAAAATCCGGCTCGCGCCTTCAGCGAGTATGCCGGAGAGATAAGGGGGCGGGGCAACGTTATAGAGGACGCGGTCGCCTTTAGCCAGCGTGCTGTGGCCCCTCTGCCGGGAACAGGCCAGGATAAACACCGCCATCAGATTGTCCAGCGCCCGGTTATAAGCCTCCAGCGTGAGAGGGACCCGGCGGCAGACGCCGCCCGAACCGGATGTGCTCGCCCAGACGTGGGCTTTCTGGGGCAGGACCACATCGTTACCGCACTCAAGCTCGGGGAGATAGTCCTTATATTCCGTGAGGCGCACCTGGCGGCGGTATTCTTCCACGCTGAAAGGAATTCTGTCCCCGATGAGCTTTCTCCCCAGTGAAGAGCGAATCGCTCTCTCCAGTTGCTGGAGCAACAATGACTCCTGGACGGACATGAACGCCTCAAGGTCCAGGTCGAGGAAGCCGCAGTACTTCGTCCAGACACGGTCGTATTCGGACATCACCACGGGATAGGTGATACTCTCCATGGTGCTGTCTTCTTTAAAGGAATCGGGCCTCTTAATCAATCTGCCAGTCATCGTTCGCTCCGTAGGCTGTGGCGCAATTCAAGTCTACGCAGGTAACATCAACGAAAAATCACAATATTGACCCGGAACCTACCAAAAAGGTCACAGGGGGACCATCCGGGATTTCTATTGATACCCCGTTTGCCGGTGACCCCAACCAGCCCGACTTGACAACGGGAAGGTCACTATTGTAGATTTGTATAGTATTGTGTAAAAAGTCCCATTTTTCGATGCAATTTCCATCGCTTTTCACCTGTGAATCACGCTCAGCATACGCATTGCGTAGGAAAATCACCTAATCACGCATGATTCTGTTAAGGAGAGTGACCGAAATGCCCGCAGGAAGAGAGAAAAAAGTCGATGTGAAGCCGGATAAAACGGTAATCAAAGCCCTGGCCCTGGGCGGTCTGCTGGGCGGCGGCGGCGAATGCGCTGTCGATGTCAAAAACGGCAAGGTGGTCAGGATACGGCCGTTCCACTACGACTGGAAGTATAAACCGGAGCAGTTCCGGCCCTGGAAAATCACCCGCAACGGCAAGACCTACCGGCCCCTCTTTAAGTCCGTCCCCTCCCCCTTCTCCCTCGCCTACAAGAAACGCACCTTCTCCCCCAACCGCATCAAATATCCGCTGAAACGCGTCGACTGGGACCCCAACGGCGAGAGGAACCCGCAGAACCGCGGCAAGAGCAA
>CAYXOZ010000097.1:3074-6026 GCA_964467135.1 uncultured Dehalococcoidaceae bacterium | reverse complement strand
GTGAAGCATAAGTAGTTAAGTACTTTGCACTAGAAACTGCAAAGCCGGTGCCGAAGTTGGTGCCGCTGACCTCTAGGTCGACAACTGCGGTGCCGCCTATGATTAACGTGATGGAAGGTGTCCCTGAGCTTGCGTTAGTATCAAGAACATTGCTTGATCCAGCGTTTAGAGATCCGAACACAATATTCGGGGATCCATCATCTGAAATCGTGACGCTAATTTGAGAATTGACATGTACGGTAGCAAGGCTAGTGCCGATTGATTCCGCTACCGCCGGCAGTGTCAGCGTCATGACCAGCAGCAGCGCTATGACCAGTGAGGTAATAATTCTCTTGTACATTGTTTCTCCTTTGTTGCTTAGATTACTTGCTTGCTTGTTTTTCCGTCATACTAATAGTCCTTGAGCCTGGCCATCACCTCCTTATACCGGTCGGCGGGGTTTTTACGCTTCTAACTCGGGTTGTTATTTGCCTCTATGGTTTTACAGCCTTTCCCGGTTTTTCCTGTTTATACGGTCGTTCGGAAATTTACAGCAATTACCATTATAGCTTTTTGGAAGGTCCAGTCAAAATCTATATAGTATCCCGTATGATATCTTAAAGAATATACGGGTAACTTTAGGTAAGAATTCGGTTAAAACTCCGTGAGCGTTTCAACTCCTGGAAGGTACGGTCAGGACGAAGGGGCATTAAAATGAGGGGAAAAGGGTGGTATAAAAGGCAGGGCTTCCGGGCCGGCACCCGTTAAAGCCAGCCCGAAAGCCCCTGACGCAAAGAACCGTTCGGTATCAGATACCCTTAGCAGGGGAAGCACGCAGCCGCATCCCGATGAACACACCGATAACTATCAGCAGCAACCCCCCGATAATCCCGATAACCCAGAGCACCCAGCCGTTCTGCTGGAAGAACCCGCCCACGTAAAACGCGTTGACGATGCTCCAGTTGCTCGTGTTCTGGGCTTCGTCCACGGCCCTGACCCTCCAGTAATAAGGGCTCTGGGGGTCTCCGGTCGTCGGGCTCAGCTCCTCTGTCTCCGCAAGCTGGTACCGCGTCTCCTTCAATCCCTCTTTGTATATCACCAGCCGGGTAAAACCGGAGTCCTGGGCCACCTCGAGGGTATAAGTCACCGCAGCGGGGTCGGACACGACCGTCCAGCTAAAGAGGGCTTTACCGCTTTTCCGCGACCCGTTTTCCGGGCTCAAAGGCGCCGGCGCCGGCGGCGGGGTGGAATCCTGGGTATAGAACACGCTAAAGCCCGACCATTCGCTGGCGTTGACCGCCCCGTCCACGGCTCTGACCCGCCAGTAATAAGGAGCGGTCCGCTTGGTGAGCATGAGCGCTTCCGATGGCCCCACCTGGTATTCCGCAGCGGTCAGGCCCTGCTTGGAAAGGACGAGCTGGGTAAAGTTAATATCGCGGGCGACCTGGAGGTCGTAAGTAACGCCGCTGGGGTCGCTCACGGCCGCCCACCCGAAAATAGGTCTCAGTTCCGCCTGTGAATCGTTGGGAGGACTGAAAAGCGTCGGCACGGCGGGCGGAGTGGAGTCCTGGGTATAGAAAGAACCCGGATTCGTCCAACCGCTAACGTTACCGGCCCCGTCCACCGCCCTGACCCTCCAGTAATAGGGGTTGGCTTTCTTGGTCAACTGGAGCGCCTCCCCCTGTCCCACCTGGTATTCCATCTGCGTTAGCCCCTGTTTGAACAATACCAGCCGGGAAAAGCCCGAATCCAGGGCGACCTGGAGCTCATAGCTGACGCCGCTGGGGTCGCTCACCGCCGACCAGCCGAACCTGGGCTGGAGCATAGTCTGGCTGTTGTACGGCGGCGTCAGCAGACTCGGCACCGGCGGAGGCACGGATTCAACGGTGAAAGTTTTAGAGGCGGTAATTCCGCCCATAGTAACGTCGCGCGCGGTGATATTATGCTGTCCGGCGGCGGACGGGGGCACTTTAATACTTATCGAAAAAGAGCCACCGCTATCGGCAGTGACGGTTATCAGCGTCTGGGTATCGTAGTTCAAGTCGACCTTGCCCCGCGGCGTGAAGCCGGAACCGGTGACCAGGACTTCGCTGCCGACGCTGCCGGTAGCAACGCTCAGCTTGATATCCGAGGCGACGGAAAGAACGGCGGTAACCGTGGAGATGCCGTCGCTGGCGCGGATATTGTAATTCCCCGCGAGGACGCCCGGCACGATAAAGCTGGCGGAAAAACCGCCGACGGAGCTCGTGGAAACATTTACCGGCTGAGTAACGAGGGCGGTGCCGTCATAAGCCAAGGTCATGACAGCGGTCGCCCGGAAGCCGGTGCCGGTGACGGCGATGGTAGTGCCGGAAGTCCCGATGTTCGGGTTGAGCACGATTTTGGGAATGACGAGAAAATTAACATCGCTCACGCCCGAAGTATTGTCCCTGGCCTGTATGGTGTGGTTTCCCCGGGTGGTGGGGGGCACAGCGATGCTGGCCGTAAAAGTGCCCAGGTTATTGGTGAATATCCCGGTGGTGCTTAAAAGCTGGTTGTCCCAGAAAATCCTTATGCCGGAATTATCGTCGAAGCCGGTACCGTCCAGCTTTATCTGGTCGCCCACAAAGCCCTGAGACAGGCTGGCGGTAAGAAACGGTCTCACGGTGAATACAATTACCGGCGATGCAACCGCGCCGTCCGTGGCGTATACGTTATAGTTCCCCGTCCGTATCGACGGCACTGCGAAACTGACCGGATTCAAAATACCGAAGGAGTTGGAGGAAGTGTTGGTGATAATGCTGTTGTTGAAATAGATATTTACCGACCGGCTGGCGCGGAACCCGGCACCGCTGGCCAGGAGAATGTCCGCGACCGACCCTGAATTGACGTTCAGCTCGAGCACGGGGGTAATGGTGAAAAGCAGGGAGAAATTCCCCCGGTTGGTGCTGACCCGTATATTGTACTGGCCGCCCGGCGCGTGAGGCACGGTGA
>CAYXOZ010000097.1:0-2974 GCA_964467135.1 uncultured Dehalococcoidaceae bacterium | reverse complement strand
CACCCATCGTATCTCCGAGCGGCGGAATAGTGCTAGCTCCATGACCGGCATTGTGTTTTTATTCATTGCCTCATCACCCCCATTTTATTTCAAAATTTCATAGGCTACCTGTACTGACAGAGATATTTCTATTTCTCCCGGGCTTATCGGCGTTTCCGGCTGCGGCGCCGGGGACGGCGCGGTCACTCCCTTGGTGGGCAGGGGCGCTATGGTGCCCTCGGCAATAAAAGTGGGGTCGCCTAACTTAACATCGGCAACGTCAGCGAGCCGACTCGCCTTTTGTCTGGCATCCTGCACCGCCTTGGTGCGTACTTCATCATAATACCGGGCAGGGTCTTCTACGGAAAAGCTCAAGCCGTTGACCCTGATGAGGTCGCCGCCGGCCTGGGCTACAGCGTCGATAACCGCGCCGGCGCCAGCGAGGTCGCGGATTTTTGCCGTGACGATGTTCGTCACCCTGTATCCTGTGACCACCGTCTGTTGCGTCGCCGGGTCGTAGCGGGTGACCTGCTGGATACTGAAATACTGGGTCTGGATGTCCTTTTCCTGGAGCCCCCGCCCCTTAAGCACGTTTATCACATCGTTCATCGCCTGAGCGGCGGCGCTCTGCGCCTGGGATACGGTCGCCTCCTGGGCTTCGACACCCAGCGATAGCGTGGCCAGGTCGGGTTTTACACTGACCTTGCCGGTGCCACTGACCCAGATGCCTTCCTGCTGATTGGAGATGAAGGCATTGCCAACACCGGCTGGCGCCTGTTCGCACCCGAGCAGTCCAAAAATAATAACGCCCAGCGCCAGAATTATCAACCCCAGTCTTGATAGTTTCATGAAATAATCCCCCCTTTTTATATATAACGTTAGAAACGACTAATCGTTCCGTTGTCAGCCGCAACAGATGATATGAATTGATTATTAACATAATAATGCCTTGCCTGTGGAAAAGTTATAAAGCAGTTTGAAAAATAATTACAAAACTGTGACATTTTACGCTACGGAAGGCACAGAGGATTTTGTCGGCCCGGGGGATTCCGCGGGAAGGCAGGCAGAAGGGGGCGTGACTTACTCTTTTCCGGATATCTTTTTCAGGTCCTGTTTGGCGGCAAGAATCCCCGCCCACAGGTCACCAATCTTTTTAAGTCTCCCGGGCAGGGTCGCCAGGGTGAAATCGGTGGGATATACTTTACCCAGCTCTTCCCAGCGCAGCGGCGTGGATACGGTGGCGTCCGGCGAGGGGCGGGGCGAGTAAACGGAGGCGAGGGTCTTGCCCCTGACGTTCTGCCCGTAATCGATAAAAATCTTGTCCCGGCGTTTTTCCTGCGCCCACTCGGTGGTTATTTCGTCCGGGTATTTACCGACGAGATATTTGCCAATTGTCTCGGCGGAGGAGCGCACCGCCTTGTAGTTGAGCCGGCGCTTGATAGGGACGTAGATATGAATGCCCGTCTTTCCCGATGTTTTCACGAAGGCTTTGAGGTCGAGCTCATCCAGTATTTCTTTGAGTCGCAGGGCAATCTCACACCCCTTGAGGAAACCCTTCCGGTTCAACTCCGGCTCGGCGCCGGTCTTTTCTTTGCCGGAATAAATATAAGGGTCGAGGTCGAAGATAATAAAGTCGGGATAATCAAGATAATAGTCAGTATTTTTACCTTTAGGCATATCCGGCGCGGCGCTTATCCTGGAAAACCAGGTATGCAGTTCGATGTTCGCCACCTGCCCCAGCCAGAGGAGCGTCGCGAGATTATCGCAAATAAGATACTCACTCCTGGTGCCTTTTTCTTCGCTGATTGCCACTTTTTTAATGAAGTCCGGGACAGGGTGCCCGAAGTGTTTTTGCCAGAAATGTTCCCCATTGATACCGTCGGGATAGCGGCTGAGCGTCAGGGGGCGGTCTTTCAGGTGGGGCAAAAGGTACGGCGAAACTTTAGCCAGATAAGTCAGCAAATCGCGCTTGTTGAATCCCGGGTGCCCGGGCGCAGCCGGCCAGAGTATCTTGTCCACATGGCTCAGACTGATATGGCTGCCCTCAACCTCGATGTTGAAAGTATCTTTGGGATTCTTAAGTTGCTCTATGACACTAGCGGAACTGTCGCCTTTTATTTGCGGGGGCGGGTCAATGACCGTAACGGATTTCGACGGCCGCCCGGCGGTTTTCATCTGCCGGGACGGTGGGCGTACGTTAACGGGCTCAGTTCTATGAATTTCTTTAGCTGCTTTATCCTCGCGCAAGCGTAAAAAGACAGGTATGCGGAGCCGGCCGTCCTGCGTCCACTCGCTGAACTTTACCTCGGCGACCATCACGGGCTTGACCCAGGTAGTGGGGGCGTTGAGGGGCGGGACCTCTGTAAACGGGTTTTTGCCGGTGCGCAGGGTATCGAGTCGTTTTTTAAGTTCGCCTAAAGTCTTTTCATCGAAGCCGGTGCCGACGTGCCCGGCGAACACGAGCTTGCCTTTATCATCGTAGTAGCCGAGCAATAAAGAACTGAAGGTCTGCGCCCTGCCCCCGGCCGCCGTGCTGTAGCCGCCGATAACGAACTCGTCGCTGAGCATGGCTTTGACCTTGAGCCACTTCAGGGAACGTTTCCCGGATTCGTACGTGCTATCGATTTCTTTGGCGACGACCCCCTCCAGTCCGTTTTTGACGGCGGCTTCGTAAACGGTCTCGCCGTCTTTCTCGAAGAAATCGACCAGCCTGACCTGGCTGGTGGGTCTCAGGATAGTTTTAAGGAGCGCCTTACGCGAGTGTAACGCAGCACCGCGGAGGTCATAGCCGTCCAGATAGAGGATATCGAAGACGTAGTAAACCAGGGGATACTGGCTTCCCAGCCCGCTTTCACCTTTGCCCAGCGATTTCAGATAGTTTTGCAGGCATTGAAAGCACTGCTGGCCCTTTTCGTCCATGGCGATTATCTCGCCGTCGAGGACGAGGTCGGAGACCGGCTGCCTGGTGAGGTCGGGAACGAGAGCCTGGTATTGC
>CAYXOZ010000096.1:0-6071 GCA_964467135.1 uncultured Dehalococcoidaceae bacterium | reverse complement strand
AGGGTCAGGTGCTTTCTTCATGCCGCACCTGAAAGCGGAGCGGCCGGCGAGCGGTTCTTTAACTCCGCCTTGAGCTTTTCATAGAAAGCGAGCCGGCCGGTGGCGGTAAGCTCCGTCAGCTTTTTCCGGATAGCTTCCCCCGCGCCGGGGATTTCTTTGAGTCGGCCCTCGGCAACCAGTTTTTCGACGGGCTCCTTGAGCTCAGCGATAGAACGGGCGACCTTCTCATAAGCCCGGATTTTAAAGATGTTTTCCTTCTTGAGTCGCAGCATGGCGGCGACGTCTGAGAAGATGAGAGAGAGTTCAGCGTTGGTCATGTAACTTAGATTCCTAGTATTTTTTCTAACTCAAAATATGCTTTTTTCCGTTTATATAGTTCATCAACTTTTTCTAGTTCAATATACTTGATCCGATCATTTATTTCATGAAAAGTACCTGATAAAAGATTAGTGGCTTTGCCATAATCACTTTGAGAAGCGACAAAGAATATGTGACTATTCCATAAATCATACGCATGTTTAAGTTTCCCTAGTGCATGATAAATGTCTCCCCCGACCTGGATTTCAAATACATATGTTGGTACAGAATTGGTTACCCTCCTCCAAACAACATCCAATTTCCCGATATCAAACGGATATTCTTTTTCCACAATGAAATCCTGTAATTGACCGATTTTCATTAACCTATCTTGAATATTATCATGCGAAAGAGTCACTTTCTCCATCCCTTGAGAAGTAGCTACAAACTCAGCAGGTTCCTCAGCAATTGAGGGAAGTTCAATAGGAGGAATAATATATTCGACTCTACTCATCTTGCTTATTATGTTCTTAGCTATCGAATCACTTATTTGTTGAAATCCTGCCCTCACGAACAATTCTTTCGACACTACTTTTTCGCTCTTCCATTTATCTGGGGATAGACAAAACCCTACATCGAATTCAAAACGCAACGGCCAAATAACCTTATTATTTTTTATTTCATCAGGCCAAAGGGGTCTATCTTGAAAAAATTTGGTCCTGACTTTACCATATCCGATGATGCCACCAACAGGAATTGTTGCGTGAAATAGAAGTTCATCATTTTCTTTAATATTATCCCAAAGACGTCTTTGCGTCTGTTTAAGCCCCCAAATATTTCTATTTGCAAACGCAGTTTCCCAATTCTTCTTGGAACCCACAAGTAGCCAGTACTTCATCTCTTATCTACTTCCCGCAGCAGTGCTTGTATTTCTTCCCGCTGCCGCAGGGACAGGGGTCGTTGCGGCCGACCTTTTTGCCCGCCACCGCCGCGGGAACCTTGGGTTTTTTATCTCCCTGAGAGCCCACGCCGGCTTTAGCCATCGGCGACTGCGGCTGCTTGTTTTCCTTCTGTACAATGCTGACGTGATAGATAGTGTGGACGACATCGTGGCGGATGGTCTCCAGGAGCGTCTGGAACTGCTGGAAGCCGGTGCTCTTATAGGCGTCCACCGAGCGCACCTGACGTAACGTCTGCCAGCCCGCCTGGAGGCGCATGTGCTCCATAGCCGTGAGGTGCTCAATCCAGAGACGGTCGATAATCTGGAGCATCACCAGCCTCTCCACAATCCTCATCTTATCCGCGCCCATGTCCTTTTCCCGCTGGTCGTAAAGCGAAACGGCAAGCTCATCCAGCTTCTTTTCGATGTCGGCGGAAGACAGGTCTTCGAGGTCTTTCTCTTTAAGAACGGAGGTCACCGGCAGGATAACATTAACGTCCGCCAGCAGACCGGCGATATCGCGCCCCTCCCCGTATTGCCCCCGGGCATGAGTAGCGACGATATTCTTAAGCTCATCCGTGACCATGGCAAGAATATTTGACTTGAGGTCGGCGCCGGAGAGGATCTTGCGGCGTTCCTCATAGATAAGCTCGCGGTGCTTGTTAACGACGTCGTCGTACTCGACAAGGTTTTTACGAACATCGAAGTGATAGCCCTCGACGCGTTTCTGGACATCGGTAATGGCGCCGGTAATCATCCGGTTTTCGATGGGCGTGTCCTCATCCATGCCCACCCAGCCCATCACCGTTTTCATGCGGTCGCCGCCGAACCGCCGCATGATATCATCCTCGAGCGAAACGTAAAATCTTGAAGAACCGGGGTCGCCCTGGCGGCCCGCCCTACCGCGGAGCTGGTTATCGATACGGCGGGCCTCGTGGCGCTCCGTGCCGACAATGTGAAGTCCGCCCAGGGAAATTATCTTATCGTGGCGCGCCTGCCAACTGCCATCGCTATCGGGGCTGCCGCCCAGGATTATGTCAACGCCGCGGCCGGCCATGTTGGTGGCGACGGTCACCGCGCCCGGCTCGCCGGCATGGGCGATAATCTCGCCCTCTTTGGTGTGCTCCTTGGCATTAAGCACCCGGGCGTCTATCCCCTGCCGTTTCAGCATACCGCTCAACTGCTCGGACTTTTCGATGGAGACAGTGCCGACCAGCACCGGGATTTGCTTTTCGTGGAGCTCTTTGATCTGCTTGACGACCGCGCGGAACTTGCCCTCCTCGGTCTTGTAAATCTGGTCCGACAGGTCCTGGCGAACCATGGGTTTATGGGTGGGAATGGTCGTCACTTCCAGCTTATAGATTTTAAAGAACTCCTCGGCCTCCGTGGCGGCGGTGCCGGTCATGCCCGCCAGCTTTTCGTACATGCGGAAGAAGTTCTGGATGGTAATGGTCGCGTAGGTCAGCGATTCACGCTGGACTTTAACGCGCTCCTTGGCCTCGATAGCCTGATGCAATCCCTCCGAATAGCGACGGCCATACATCTTACGCCCGGTAAACTCATCGACGATAACGACCTCGCCGTTTTCCACGACGTAATCGCGGTCGCGCCTAAATAAAGCATTAGCGTTCAACGACTGGCGGAAGATAGAGCGGATATCGTTACGCTTTTTGGCTTCCTCCAGACTCAGACCATGGCCCTCCTCGCCGCTCTCGCCGCCGAACAGGTCCTCGGGGCGCATGTGGAAAGCCCGCGCCAGCTTATCCTGGCCGTGCGCGGTCGGCCGGACGTAATGCTCCTTTTCATAGGCTATGGAGTCGAACTCCGTTTCGAGGGCGGCTTCCTCCTCTTCATTCCGGGCGGAGGGAGAAGGCTCGTAGGGCAGGACTTTTATCTTCATGCGGCCGACGACGTCGTTGACGGCTTTATAAAGCTGGCCGGTCTCCTCGGCGGGGCCGCTGATGATGAGCGGCGTGCGGGCTTCATCGATGAGCAGGTTGTCCACCTCGTCAACGATGGCGTAGTAAATCGGCTGGCGCTGCACGCATAGAGAAAGGTCGTTGACCATGTTATCGCGGAGGTAATCGAAGCCGAACTCACTCGAAGTGCCGTAGGTAATATCCGCCTGGTATGCCTCCTTGCGGGAGATGGGGCGGAAATGCCGCCAGCGGTCGTTCTCTTTGCCGGAATCGTAAGAGGGGTCGAAAAGACGGGCGGGGGTATATTCGTCCGGGGACTGCATGGGATAAATGCTCGCGACAGTCACCCCTAAAGCGTGATAGATTGGGCCCATCCAGTAGGGGTCGCGCCGGGACAGGTAGTCGTTGACGGTAACGAGGTGGGCGCCGCGGCCGGTCAGCGAGTTAAGGTAAAGGGGAAGAGTGGCCACTAAAGTCTTGCCCTCGCCGGTCTTCATCTCGGCGATTTTGCCCTGGTGTAAAGTCACGCCGCCGAGGAGCTGGACATCATAGTGGCGCTGGCCTAAAGCACGGCGGGCGGCCTCGCGGACGGCGGCGAAAGCCTCCGGGAGAAGGGCATCGAGGGCATCACCCTCGAGCCGGCGGCGCTCTTTCTCTATCTGTTTGATTTTATCCTGTACCTGCCGGTACTGTTTGCTCGCTTCGTCCCTCTCGATGTCCCAGGACGCGCCGGACATATGCTGCCGGGCCTCCTCAAGCTCATGCTGCGCTTCGTCGAGCTGCGGCTGGATACCGGAGATAGCTTCGGCGACGCGGGCCTTAAACTCCTGAGTTTTAGCTTTTAAAGCATCATCGGAAAGCTTCTGGAACTCAGGCTCCAGCTCGTTAGCGCGGTCGACATAGGGCTGGAGTCGTTTCAGCTCTTTCTCGTTGGAATCGAACAGTCCACTCAAAAAACCGGGCATGCCATCACTCTTTCACAATCAACTCTCTAGCCGCATCCGCGCACGAAGCCGGGACCATGATGGTGACCTCCGCCATGCCGTCCATGGTAAACTGGTGCACCGAGGGCGCGGCGTTAGCCTTAAAAATGCACGGTATATCGAACCCCTCGAGCAGGCTCTTAATCACCTGAGCTTCCATCTCGTTGCGGGCGCGGTAAACCTCCACCAGACCCTCATCCCTGCTCAAACATCGCCCCCACCGACTGCCCGGTATGGATGCGCCGGATGGCCTCCCCCAGCAGCGGCGCGATGGGCAGCACGGTAACTTTTTCAATCATCTTCTGTGGCGGCACGGGCACGGTATCCGTAACGATAACCTCTTTCACCCGGCATTCGGTGATTCTCTTGATGGCGGGGCCGGAAAAGATGGGGTGGGTGCTGCAGGCATAGACTTCCTTAGCGCCCCTGTCCACCAGGGTATCGACGACACCTACCAGAGAGCCGGCGGTATCGATTTCCTCATCGACGATGAGGGCGGTTTTGCCCTGGACATCACCGATGACATTCAACGTCTCGGTGCGGTCGTCGTTGCCGACACGCCTTTTCTCCATAATCGCCAGCGGTGCCTCCATGCGGGTGGCGATATCCCGCGCCTGTTTGGTGATGCCGAAATCCATCGCCACCACGACCAGGTTTTTAATCTTCTTTTTCATAAAATAGTCGGAGAGGAGGTAAAAAGCGGTAAGCTCATCGACGGGGATATTGAAAAAGCCCTGAATCTGGGCTTTATGGAGGTCGACGGTCAGCATGCGGTTGGCGCCGGCGACGGTAAGAAGGTCGGCGACCAAGCGGGCGGTAATAGGGACGCGGGGCTGGTCTTTTTTATCGGACCGGCCGTAAGCGTAATAGGGCATGACGGCGGTGATGCGCTGGGCGGAAGCCCGCTTCATGGCGTCAATCATGATGAGGAGCTCCATGAGGTGGCTATTGACGGGAGAGGAGATAGGCTGGACGATAAAGATATCCCGCTCACGGACGTTTTCCAGGACACGGACGAAGGTATTCTCGTTGGAGAACTCCATGACCTCGCAGTTACCCAGGGGGATACCGAGGTAATCGACGATAGCTTTCGCCAGCTCCGGGTGGGCGTTGCCGGTGAATACCTTGAGCTCATCCATGATAAAAAACTCCTCTCAAGCAAGCCGATTCCGCAATTTTATTATAGCACGATTGGGGAGGGTAGAGATAAGGGGGAATAACCAAAAACCAAGAGACAAACACGAAATTAGTGAAACGAATCGAAGGGGTAGCTTTCATTTGTTTTTAACGTTATGTAAAGAATAAGCTAACCTTTAACCTTACCCCCTGACCGTTACAATCTCCTGTTATATCACAAGGCTTATACATAGCCAAAAAGGACCAGCCGCCGTTTATGTTTTCCCGAGTATGACGCCGTCCTTGGTATATTTTGGGGTCAGGGAAAAAGCAAGGAAGAGAAAAGGTCGCTCAACTCTGGTGACCCGCAGCGGGCAGTGGCGGAGTCCCGCCGGCACGTAGATGAGACAGCTTTTGGTCAGCAGGTACTTTTCGTCTTCCAGCCAGAACTCGACCTCGCCGCCCAAATCATCGGGATGCTGCGGGTCATTGCCGATGAAGCCAACAATTTCTTCGAAGTTATGCAGATGAGACGGAGAGCCTTCATTCTCCGTGGCTTTCCAGTACCAGGAGATAATCACACTGGAAGCGTCTTTGATTATTTCGTCTTCCAGCCAGAGAACACGCGTCGCCCTTTTGGCATAGCCGTGCTCTTTATCTTTTTGGGCAGTCCCCGGAGGCGTGATGATGCGGTCGAGTATGTATTTTTCATACTTGCGTGCGGCCATTTAGATTACCCCCCTTTCAGCGGATATTATTATGTTTGTTTAAGGGTATGGTAACACATTTCAGGCGCGCATGATAAATGGGGAGTAA
>CAYXOZ010000095.1:4682-6072 GCA_964467135.1 uncultured Dehalococcoidaceae bacterium | reverse complement strand
TTATCCACCCTGGCGATGCCCAGCCGGTTCATCATCAGCCGGGCGCCGGAGTACATCGCCCCTTTGGCAAGCTGAATCGCCCGGATGTCCTTCTGGCAGATAACGATATCGTGGTCGATAGCCGTCTCTTTCGCCCAGGCGATAACGAACTCCGGCTCGCCGTTGACCACGCGTGAACGGGTCGACTTTACCAAGGCACTAAAACGCCCGCTTTTCCCGATGATGCCCGCGATGAACAACTGCGCGGCGCAGTCGAATATCCCGGAGCCGCAGATGCCCCGCGCGCCGATGTTCTTATCTTCGGTGTTCCAGCGCTCGTTGCCGATGACTTTAAATTTGACCTCTTTCGTTTCGGGGTCTATCCTCACTTTTTCTATTGCCCCGGCGGCGGCGCGCATCCCGTGCCTGATTTCCGCCCCTTCGAAAGCCGGCCCGGTAGCACAGGAGGTAGATAAGAGCTTTTCACGATTGCCCAGCAGCAGCTCACCGTTGGTGCCGATATCGATAATCAATAACATCTTATCCTGTTTATAAGGCTCTTCGGCGATGAGCACGCCGACGTTGTCCGCCCCGACGAACCCGGCTTCGTTGGGCAGGACGTGGACATAAGCCCCCGTCCCAATCCTCAGCCCCAGGTCGCGCGCTTTAACGTCCACGGAGTGGTGTATCGCCGGGGGGAACGGCGTTTTACCCAGGTGCCGGGGGTCGATATTCAGGAACAGGTGGTGCATGCAGGTATTGCCGACCACCGCCATATCGATAATGTCCCCCCGCTTGATACCGGCCTTTTTACAGGCGTTGGCGATAATCTGGTTCAGCCCCTTGATAATGGCCTGGTGTAGCTGTTTAAGTCCGTTTTTACCCTTGACAGCATAGCTGATGCGGGACATCAGGTCCTCGCCGTAAGCGACCTGCGGATTCATCATGGCGTCGGTGGCGACCACCCCGCCGTTAGTGAGGTCGCAGAGATAACCGGCCACCGTGGTCGTGCCGATATCCACCGCCAGCCCGTAGCTTTTGTCCGCTTTCCCGGGCTCAACCTTAATGATTTCGCTATCTTTCCAGACCGACACCGTCACTTTCCAGTCGCCGGCGCGCACGGTGTTCTGTAAATCTACCAATGCCGAATAATCTATATTAGTGTCTTTCAGCTTGAATTTCTTCCCGAGCGCTTCGCTCAAACGCTCGAAGTCGCCGAGGGGGTCGTGCAGCGTGGCGGGCTTAAGCTCGACGTAGTATTTCTTAACGGCAGGTTTCAGCTTGATTTCCCGGGCGGTCGCCTCCTTGCGGACTACCTGCTGTCCCTTGCGGCTTTCCTCCGGCACAAAGACAACGATATCGCCGTGAATAACCGTCTGGCAGGCGAGACGATAGCCACGACGTATCTGTG
>CAYXOZ010000095.1:0-4582 GCA_964467135.1 uncultured Dehalococcoidaceae bacterium | reverse complement strand
CCGAAGCTGGAGGCGGCGGCTTCCACTTTTTTGGTATAGAAGTGCAGGATATGGTCTTCGGTAAAGCCGATAGCGCCGTGGACCTGGTGCGCGGAGCGCATTACCCTGCGGCAGGCGCGGCCGACCCAGGCTTTAGCAATCGCCACTTCTCTAACGGCCGGCAACCCCTCGTTGATGCGCCAGGCCGCCTGGTAAGTCACATATTTTGAACCTTCAACATCGATGAGCATGTCAGCGCAGCGGTGCTGTATGCTCTGGAAAGCCCCGATGGGATGGCCGAAGGCCACGCGCTCTTTAGCATAATCGAGGGTCAGCTTCAGCGCCTGTTCCGCCAGGCCGACCATTTCAGCGCATAAGGCCACATTGGCTCTCTGTAACACCTGCTCTATATGACGCCAGCTGTCGTTGACATCCCCCAAGACATCTTTCGCCGATACTTGAACGCTGGCGAAATGAACCTCGCACTGTTTTTCGCCGGATACCGTTTTCAGTGGCTTGACCGTAACGCCTGGTAATTTTATGTCAACTATAAATAAAGTAATACCGTTACCCGTCCGGGCGGCGCAGATGATATAATCGGCGACCTGTGCATCGGGCACGAATATCTTGGTCCCGTTCAGGATATAGTGGTCTCCCTTAGAGACGGCCTTAAGCTGTATTTCATCCTCAGTATATTTCGCCGAAGACTCCACCAGCGCCAGCGTCACGATAGCCCTGCCCTCGACAATTGCCGGCAGGTATCGCTGCTTCTGCTCTTCGCTGCCGGCCTCCATAATTATCCCCGCCCCGAGGACGACCGCCGCAAAAAACGGGGAAATAAAGCAGACTTTCCCCATTTCCTCCAGCACAACCGCCAGGTCGAGGAAATCCCCCACCCCACCATACGCCTCCGGTATGGATAAACCCAGCAGGTTCGTGGCCGCCATCTTTTTCCAGAGCTCCGGCGGGAAGCCCTTTTCATCCTTGACCGTCGCCCGCAGGACTTTATCCGGGTATTCGCCGGTCAGGAAGTCCCTGGCCAGCGTCTGCATCATTTCCTGCTGCTCGTTAAGCGCGAAATCCAAGTTTTCCTCCCGTTTTCTAACGCAGGCGCGGCAGGCCCAGGCCACGCTGGGCGATGACGTCGCGGTCGATTTCCGAGGTCCCCTGCTCCAGACTGTGGGCGAAGGAGCGCAAATAGCAGGACGGTATCCGGCCGCATAATGGCGCCTGCTCCGAACCCTCGACGAGCTGCCCGTACTGTCCCGCCAGCTCCATGCCGAACTCCGAGACCCGCTGGAGCAGCTCGAAGCTGAACATCTTGCTCATGGCGGACTCGTAGTTGGGTACCTTGCCTTTGCTTTGCATCCAGGTAACGTAATAGTGGAATAAACGCGCCACCTCGCAGTCGGCTTTAAGCTGGGCCAGTCGATTTTTAGCCACGGGGTCGAGAAGCCCGTTTTTACGCGCGTATTCTTCGAGGTCGTTAAGATACGTCCCGGCGATGGCATAGGCGGTATCGCTGGTGCGCTCGTAGTCGAGCAGGGACATGACCACATACCAGCCTTTGTTGAGCCCGCCGATAATATTTTCTTTAGGAATACGGACGTCCTCGAAAAAGACCTCGTTGAACTCGTGGTGGCCGGCCATATTGATGATGGGATTGACCGTTATCCCCGGGGTCTTCATATCTAGAAGAAAGAAAGTCAGGCCGCGGTAGGCGGGGCTGGCGGCGCGGTCCGTCCTGACGATTAAAGCGTTCCAGTCGGCGAAATGGGCGTTGGTAGTCCAGATTTTCTGCCCGTTAACAACGAACCCATCCGCCTCTTCTTTAGCGAAGACCTCGATAGCGGCGAGGTCGGAGCCATGGTTGGGCTCGCTGAGCGTCTCGCACCACATGACCTTACCCGAAGCGATGCCCGGCAGGTGCTTTTTCTTCTGCGCGTCGGTGCCTTTTAAAAGTATGGCCGGGGCGACGATGCCGCAGCCGATGGAGTCGTAGCCGGGCGAGTGATACCGGGACAACTCTTCCCTGAGGATAAGGCGATAAAACGGGGACTTGTCCCGGCCTCCGAATTCCCGCGGCCAGTGCATGGTCAACCACCCCTTTTCCCCCAGCCGCTCCGCCAGGCGCCGGTGCTGGGGAATCCAGTCGGGCTGGGAGGACATATCGAAGAAGGTCACCCGCTTCTCGCGGTATGCCCGCGGGGCTTCCCTGTCCAGGAAAGCGGCCACTTCCCGGCGGAATGCCTCTTCATCGGGACTGAAAGCGAAATCCAATTCAGGCTCCTATTATCACATATCGTCATTGCGAGACCATCCCGACGAAGTCGGGAGGCGAAGCAATCTCTATGCCGACTTATGAGATTGCCACGTCGCTACGCTCCTCGCAATGATATAAATATTACTTTCCGGTGAATTTCGGCGGGCGCCGGCTGTTCATGGCAGTGATGCCTTCGTTCAGGTCCTTAGTCATACCGATATCGCCGGAAATCGCCGCTTCGAGATAGAGGGCCGTCCGCTGGTCGGCCTGGGCGCCGTAGTAAAGCAAGGCCTTGGCGTACTTCTGCGCCAGCGGCGCGCCGTTGGCCAGCTTTAGCGCCGTCTCGTCCACCAGCTTTTTAAAATCTTTCGGTTCAGTCACAAAATTGACCACCCCCCACGTTAAGGCCTTATCCGCGTTAACGGGGTCGGTCAGGAGTATCATTTCTTTCGCCCGTGCCCAACCGATAAGCCGGCCCAGCCGCTGTGTTGCCCCGGCGCCGGGCAACAGCCCTAACGTCAGCTCGGGCAGGCGTAAAATGGCCGTCTTGTTCATAATACGGATATCGCAGGCCAGCGCCAGCTCCAGCCCGCCGCCCATAGCCGGACCGTTAATGGCGGCGATGACCGGCTTGGGGAAAGTCTCAATCCGGGTAAAGACTTCGTGGGGGGCTTCGCTAAAGCTGACGGCGGCGTCCACCTCCCCGGAGGCGAAAGCGGCGAAATCCGCCCCGCCGCAGAAGTTGGCGCCCGCCCCGGTGATAACGACACACCTTGTATTTTCGTCTTTCTCCAGCTCGCCCAGGGCCTTATTTATCTCCGCCATCATATCGGCGTTAAAGGCGTTGGCGCGGTTGGGTCGATTTAAAATCAGGGTACCGACCTTTATTTTTTTATTGATATCCAGCTTGACGAACTCATATTCGCCGGGGCCGTAGGAGTAAAAACCCTCCCCGGTCTTCCTCCCCAGCTTGCCCGCTTTAACGAGTTTCGTCAAGACGGAGGACGCTTTATACCTGTCCTCTTTATTGGATTTCTCGTAAAGACGGTCTAGCTCGTTAACGATTTTATCCAGGCCGAAGCTGTCCGCCATGCGGAGGATGCCACGCGGGTAGTTGAGGCCGAGCAGCACCGCGGTATCGATTTCTTCCTTCGTGGTGGCCTTCATCTCGATGAGTTTGGCGGCTTCGTTGACAGCCCCGGCCAGCACGCGGACGGGGTCGAAGTTAACGCCGGCGTTCATGGGAATCTCGTTGGTCTTCCCGCCGGACCAGTCGTAATAGCCTTTGCCGGTCTTCTTGCCGCCGGCTTTCTCTTTAAAGAGCTTCGTTAAAATCGGGGCGGGGCCATAGCTTTTCCCCATCGTCTCGGCGAAATACTCCATCACATGGAACTGCGTCTCGATGGAGCCCCCGCCTAAAGTATCCTGCAACTCGAGCATACCCATAGGGAGGCCGAGTTTATATTTTATCGCGGAGTCAACTTCGAAAGGAGTTTTAGCTTCACCCTGGGCCAGCGCCCAGTCCGCCTCGTTGCACATGTTACCGAAGATGCGGTTGGCGATAAAGCCGGGCACGTCTTTAACGTGGACGACGTCCCGCCCCATGGCTTTGGCGACGACTTCCACAACCTTTATAGCGTCCTGGCTGGTCTTATCCCCCTCGATGACCTCCAGCAGGGTCATGCGGGAGGGGGGATTAAAGTAGTGCGCCCCCACCACCAGCTCGGGTCTTTTGGCGGCGGTAGACATCTCGGCGATACTTAACGAAGAAGTGTTGGTGGCGAAAACGCAGTCGGCCGGGCAGAGCGAGGTCACTTCTTTCAGGACGCTCTTTTTTAGCTCCATTATCTCCGGGATGGCCTCGATAACGATATCCGCGTCCCTGACCGTTTCCTTGAGGTCGACCAGGAACTTTATGCGGCCCATGACCTCTTTCCTGGCTTCTTCCGTGAACCGGCCGCGGGAGATACGGCGGTCGTACATCTCGTTGATGGTCTGCCGGCCGCGCTCGAGGAATTTCTCCTCGATGTCCCTGATTTTAACGTTATAGCCGGCTTCCGCCGCCAGGGCCCCCAGCTGCGCCCCCATCGCCCCCGCCCCCAGGACCGCCACGTTCTTTATCGTTTTCACGGCAAACCCCCTTCCGACGATTTTATTGCATCAAGCCTATCCAGATACCGCTAAATCTCTCATCCGTCATTCCCGTGGAAGCGGGAATCCAGAGGGGAGGGGGGACTGGATTCTCGGGTCAAGCCCGAGAATGACAATATTTTTACTTTACCGGCTCGAAGGCGTAATAGACGCGTTCGCAGATTTTGCTCTCCTTCTTGACATCCATCG
>CAYXOZ010000094.1:0-6080 GCA_964467135.1 uncultured Dehalococcoidaceae bacterium | reverse complement strand
ACGGGCGCCGCTTTCACTTTATTGGTGGTAAAGACCGCCGCGGCGGTACAGGGCGCTTTAGAAAACAATATACCGAGGTCGGGCCGGTGTTTGTCCGCGTGTTTGATACCGGCGCTGGTAGCTCCCGCGAGAAATCTCCGCGGCGAAGTAATCCCGCCCGTCGGTATGAAATCCGACTCCGTTTTCATTATTACAATATATCATATTTAGCTTCGGGAGGCAATTATATGTTAATCGCCCCAGCTTGAAAACCACCGCTCGCGGATGTTAAACTCAAATCGTGAAAATCGTGCGCTTTACCCACGGCTTCAGAGCGGAGTACGGTATATTGCTCAGCGACGGCATCCAGAGTCTGGAGGGCGCTCCTTTCGAGGGCATCAGACCCACCAACCAGTACCACCGCTCCAGCGATATCCGCCTGCTGCCGCCCTGTTTGCCGTCCAAGGTCGTGGCGCTGGGGGTGAACTACCGCAGCCACGGCGAGGAAATGAAAAGCTCCCTCCCCGATGAGCCCCTTATCTTTATCAAGCCGTCCACGTCCGTCATCGGCACGGAAGATGAAATTATCTATCCGCCGTCATCGCAGCGGGTCGATTACGAGGGCGAGCTCGGGGTGGTGATAAAGTCGGTGGCGAAGAATGTATCCCGGGAAAAAGCCTTCGATTATATATTGGGGTATACCTGCGTCAACGACGTCACCGCGCGCGACCTCCAGGCTAAGGACCGGCAGTGGACGCGCTCTAAGGGCTTCGACACTTTCTGCCCTCTGGGCCCCTGCATCGAGACCGAGCTAGACCCTACCGACCTCGCTCTTGAGACTGTTCTCAACGGGGAGATAAAACAGCAGACCCGCACCAGCCAGCTCATTTTCCCCGTCGATGTCCTGGTGAGCTTTATCTCGAACGTGATGACCCTGCTCCCCGGCGACGTTATCGCCACGGGCACCGCCAGTGGCATCGGCCCCATGCAGCCGGGTGACATCGTCGAGGTAAAGATAGAGGGCATCGGCACGTTGCGCAATTATATCGTGAAGCTATAAAGGAGCCCCATGGAACAGAAAATCACCTATTTCGAAAAACCCGGCGGCGCGGAAAATACCGAAAAAACCCTGGCTTTAGCTAAAGCCCGCGCTAAAGAGCTCGGCATCAAGACCATCGTCGTCGCCTCGACGGTGGGCGGCACTGCCGCCAGCGCCGTGGATGTCTTTACGGGATTTAGAGTTATCGTGGTCACTCATGTGGCCGGTTTCCGCGACGCCAACTCGCAGGAGTTCACCGATAAGAACCGCAAAATCGTCGAGAGTAAAGGCGGCATTGTCCTTACCGCCGCCCACGCCTTCGGCGGCATTCACCGCGCCCTGGGCCAGACCATGCCGCCGGCCCCGTCTAGCGCTATCGGTGATATCGTCGCCATGACTTTACGGGTGTTCGGGCAGGGCATGAAAGTCGCCTGCGAAGTCGCCGCTATGGCCGCCGACGCCGGTCTCGTCCGCACCGACGAAGAAATCATCGCTATCGGCGGCACTGGCCGGGGGGCGGATACGGCCGTGGTCATCCAGCCTGAATATACTCACCGCTTTTTCCAACTTAAGGTAAAAGAGATTATCTGCAAGCCGCGTCTGTAAAAGTCGATGTCACACCATACTCTGAAGCTCTATAGCAGTAACCGCCGCAATATTTTAAGGTTCTATATGTTTTTCGCCGCCTGGACCCGGCTCCCCCTGCTGGGGCGGTTGGCGAGGCGGGCGGCTAACGTTTACGGACGCTCCCTGCACCGCGCCTACCTGCTCACGCCGGCGGAGGCTTTAGAGCTGGTGCATATCGCCGGGGGGGTGGCTTTAGCCCCCTGCGACTGCCGCCGGGTGTTTCATAACTGCGATAACCCTATCAACACCGAGATACTTCTCGGCCCGACCCGCCATATCATACAGGAAGCCATCAACAGGGACTCGCGGGAAATCACCGTCAAAGAAGCCGAAGAAATCCTCGGAGAGAATCACAAGCGCGGCTTGATTTTCACCATCATTAAGTGCCGCGGCGACTTTTACGCGATATGTAGCTGCTGCTCCTGCTGCTGCGTGCCTTTACGACTCAGCAAGCAGTACGGCATCGGCGAGGCGCTCGTAAGGCACCAGGACATCATTAAAGAGTACCGGGAATTTCAGTCAGCGTACCAATGAGAAGTCCCTTGTGTTCCGGTTCACTCGCTGTCACTTAAAAATATACGAAGAATCCGTCCGTTATGTCATTCTGAGCGCTCGTCCTGAGCTTGTCGAAGGATAGCGAAGAATCCGTTATTCCTAGCCCAGGAAGCCCCTCACCGTGCTGGAGAACTCTGCGAGCTCGTCGCGGTGGACGTTATGCCCGCGGTTCTCGAAGACCTTGACCCGGCAGTCGGGGATGACTTTCGCTGCCTGGTAGGCGTGTCTCACCGGCACGATGGGGTCTTTAGCCCCCCACACCAGCAGCGTCGGCACCGCTACTTCGGCGAGCCGGTTTTCCAGGACCATGGACTGCTGTCGGAAGGTCGTGATATTCCCGCCGATGGTCACGCTGGCCGGAGATAGGGGCATGATGTATTCGGCCGGATTCAAATGCTCGAAAAGCCACTTAATGCCTTTAAGGACTGTCACGGTCAATACTCCCAGCGACCTTATGAAGGCGGGGATCGACATCAGCCTGACCCAGAAGGCGATTTCCCTCCCCAGGCACAGGCTGCTCACCAGCACCAGCTTCTTTATTTTGTGGGGGAATTTCAGGGTGTAATTGAGGGCCACGCCTCCCCCCATCGAGTGACCGACCAGGTAGAATTTTTCCAGCCCCAGGTTGCTGGCGAAGCTGCCGAGAAAATCGGACAGTTCCGGTATATAGACGTCGCCGTCCAGGGGCTGACTGCCCCCGTAGCCGGGCAGGTCCGGGGCGTAAACGGTATATCTCTCGGAGAGCTCCGCGATGTTTTTCCACCAGGTGCGGGCGTCGCCGCCGCCGCCGTGTATCACTACCAGCGGCTCGCCGCTACCGGCCGTGTAATAATGGACGTCGAGTCCGTCAACTTTAATTGTCTTCCCCTCGATATTATTCATAATTTAACCTTATCTTCAATCCTGGCGACCCTTGCATTACTCTTAAGCCTATCGGTCATGCAATACAGTCGTGTCTCATTAGCAATTTGAAACCTTACAAATTAGTCACAAAAAAAACTACCCTCACTATATATAACGATTGAGGATAGTTTTAGTTAACCAGCCTCAATATAAATTGTAACACCCGCCTATCTCAGACGGTCAACGGATTTGTCCCGTACTTTAGTTGGATGTTACCCCGTATTTTCGTGGAGTCCCTATCTATATTCTACCGGGATGATTATTAAGAACCTGTTAAAAAAGTCACATCCGGCCAAAAAAAAGAAGAGGGGCGTTAAGCCCCTCTTCTATGGTTTTTCCCGGTGGACCCGACTACTTATTAAGCGGTCTTAAGATCGCCCGGCAGGGACCGGCGTCGCCGTTCCACATGAGCAGCGGCAGGCAGAGCAGTTCGTACTCGCCGGGAGGTACGTTGGCCAGGGCGCAGTCTTCCAGGACATATATTCCGGCGCCGAGCAGCGTCGTGTGCGTCTTATTGATGTTGTCCGGCACCTTCATCGTACCGATGGTGATAAAGTCGATGCCGACCAGCCTCACGCCTTTTTCCACGAGGTAATCCGCGGCGGCCCCGTCCAGGTAGCAGTAGTCGTCGTTGAACTTTTCGGCTTCGTAGCCCGTTGGCGAGTTGCGGGTCTTGAAAAGCACCCGCTCGCCTTTCTTGATGTTGTGCTTTTTCAGCTCGGCGGCGCTGATTTTCACCTTGTCTTTGATTTCAATCACCCGCGCGGGACCTACCGTCGCGTCGAGCGGCATGTCGCTGATGGTCGACCCGCCCTCGATGAAATGCAGGGGGGAATCGATGTGCGTGCCCGTGTGGGAGATGATTTCCAACATGGACATGGTGACTTTTGAGCCGAGAGCGCGGTCGCTGAAACGGTAAATCTTGGGCGGCACGGGGTCGGTGGGGAAATAGACCATCCCCTGTTTGAGCGGGACGGAGATATCATACCAGCCTTTGGGTGCTTTGACAGCCATGTGAAGACCTCCTTTAATCGATATTGACTTAAGGATAGAATAATGCGGCACAGCGCGTCAAGTAAGATACGAAAAAAGACCGGCCTATTCTTTTTGCTTGAATTGGAAGTCGCCCGGCATCTGGCCAGTCGGGACCCCAGCGGCGACGCTTTTCGCCCAGGTGGTCGCCCTTTCCAGTTCTCCGTCCACCAGCGGTCCTTTGGCACTTTTTACGAAAAACCCCTGGGGCTGCGCCGTGGTGTTGCCGCCTTTCTCTTTAATAGCGGCCTCTATACGTTGTGCCGCGTAGCCGAATAGCTTCACAAAGACGGTTTTCAGTCGGGTGTCGAACGCGGCCAGGCGCTTTTCTTTTAGCGCTGCCGCCGGCAGGTTATCCACGAAAGCTTTAATGGCAGGGGTCTGCCGGCCTCCCTGCGTCGGCGAGCCGATGACGACGAAGTGGTAAGGGGCGATGTCCTCCGCTTTAGCGTCTCCCACCCGGACCACTTTCGCTTCCTCCCCGAACCCCCTCCCGATGGCTTTCGCGACTTCTTCCGTGTTGCCGTATAGTGAATCGTAAATAACGATGGCTTTCATAGATAACACCTCCTTTAAAAAAGAGAGCTAATTCAGTGTACTCTAAAAAAGGTGAAAGAGACAAGGAGAAAAGGGTTGTCATTGCGAGGAGCGCAGCGACGTGGCAATCTCTTTCTCGCCTCATTTATCAGGTAACCTATCCCCTTCAGGGAGAACCTTCAGGGTGAACCCCTACCCCTTTATCCTGCGAAGCTTTAGCGTAGAAGGGCTTCCCTCCGGATTAAGGGAAGGGGGATTTAAGAAAAGAGGGGCTAACGCCCCTCTTAGACATCTGCATGGGGGAAAAGTAAAGATATTATGCTATGGATTTCGATAATCTCTAGGGTCGAAGCAAGCGTCATACGTGGCCTGGTCAATTGGAATCCAGTCTGTACCCGGAATACCACGATTGGACTTACTACCGGGACCATAAGGAAAACATGATTCAAAGACTAGCTGACGTCCTTGATCCTTTGCTACAATTTTGGCAAGTCGGACAGCCGGCCCGAAATCCCAATCTTGACTTACTATGATAGCTACTTCATATTTCTTTTCATATGTCAATTGTATTAAGTCAATAGCAAGGCTAACATCAACCCCTTTTTCCTGTCCGTGATTTATCCTTCCTCTGTAGACTTCAATACCACGATTTTTCAAATACCTAATTTTGCTTGTCCAAAAAGAATGCCAGAATTTCTCTGTATCACCGAGAGAGGGGTTTGGAACACCAGTATAAAAACGTATCTGTGTAAGTACACGTCCAGCAACTCTGCTTACTAAGAATTGAGCAATTTTTTCGACATCATAGCTGGGATATGAATATGTTGAAGAACCAACAGCTGGTTGCGGTCGCCAAGCGTCTTTAGCGCCATGATAAAGATTTTGACCATCAAAAAAGACTATACTGCGCAAACTACCGCCTAAAAAACACCCGCCCGGGGATATGACCGAAGCCACATCCAACGGGCGGGGATTAAGTATTTATATTATATATACACACACACACATTTGTCAATACGTTTGTCAAACACATTTGAATGCTTTGAGCCTCACTTCGTATGTGTTCCAAACGCCCCCGGTCCACCTATATACTCCGCCGGGTATTTAAAGTTCATCTTCACCAGAGCCACCATCTGCCTGCCCAGGTCGTCCAAAGCTTTCAGGCACTTGGGCATCTTCTCCAGCTCCTCGGGGCTCCCGACGTACGCGGAGACCTGGTTGGCGGGCAGCATCCGCCGCTGGACTATATAGTAGCTCAGGTCCTTTAGCACGTCCACCATCCCCAGGCTGCCGCAGGAAGCCACCACGCCGCAGACTTTATTGTTCAGGTTACGCTCCGTTCCGCGGAGGGAAATGGTGCGGTCGATGACGGTCTTGGCCTGGGCCGTCATGCCCCAGAAATACACCG
>CAYXOZ010000093.1:0-6086 GCA_964467135.1 uncultured Dehalococcoidaceae bacterium | reverse complement strand
GCTCAGTGGGAACCAGTCTAGGGCGATAGCCCAGCGGACCTCCGCCGACCGAACTTCGGTTTGTTCCTTAGTCATAACATCACCGTCCCGATGATTTTTATAGCGTGCCAAGCTCCACCTTGGCCGATTTTATCAGGTCGAGGTAACTGACCTTCAGCCCCAGGGCATCGGCGACTTCACGGTCGGCCTCATAGGGTTCTCCGACAAACACCTTGTCGTATTCTTCTACTTCGCCCTCGCTCGGGTCCTGTTTCACGGCGAACTTCTGCCTCCCTTCGACGATGCCCAGGTCGAAGGGGAGCGTAAAATAGAGGTCAGCCAGTACTTTATCTATGCCCAGGCTGTAAAGGTTCTCCCAGCCGCCCGCGGATTCGCCCTGGTACTTGCTGCTCGGCAGCAGGGAAAGCAGGTTTTTAATGGCGAAGCTGCCGGAGCCGTTGTAAGTCTTCAGCGGCGCCACGGTTATCAGGTAATCGCTGGACAGTATCACGTTCGGTACCCAGAAAGTCGGCATGGCGAAGGGCTTGGGCAAGGGGTTGTCCACCTCGACGAAGATGCAGTCTTTGACGTCCAGGGTGAGCACCCGCGGGAAGTTATAGCCGAGCGCCTGGTAGATGGGGCGTGTCGGTATCCCTCCTGGCGTGCCTTCCAGCAGAAGTATGTCCGCGTCGCTGACCCTCCGTATAGAGGATATTATCGCCGCGAGCATGTCGGCGCTGGTGGTCACCGGGTAGGGCAGCGGGTAGGACGCGCTGGGCTTAATCAGGACGCGCCGCGCCCGGGATACCACCGAGGGTACTCTAAAGACGAAATCCGAGGCTTCGTATATCAAGCCGACCTCCTCAGCGCCAGGTGCAAACTCTTTACTTCGCCGTTACCCGGTCGTGCCGGGACCATGGCCAACATCGTGCGGGCCAGCAAGTCCCGCAGCGATGGATTCAGGGGGACGTTAACCCCGTCGACCAGCAGGTCGACGTCGTTTTCGCGGCGTTGCCTTAATATCGCTTTCTCAATCAGGTCGGCGATGCCGTGCACGTCGTCTTTGGCGAACTGTGGCGCTTTGACGTCCAGCGGCTCGTCGGTGACTACCCCCAGAAGCTGCTGCGGGTCGGTCACCAGGTCTTTGCCCTGCTCGCCGCGGTGGACTTCTATTTTGGGATAGCGGCTGCTCTTGAAACCCTCGGTAATGATGATGTCATAGTCCCAGAGGATAAAATCGGATATCTCCTGCGGGTCGAAATAGTGGTCGATGCGTTTGTATATCGCCAGGTGGTCGAGTGAGTTGATGGCGGACATCTCGCTGCCGGCTTTCGTGAAGCGCCAGGTGTCTTTAGACGCCTTGTCGAGGTCGTCGGCATGGTGCGAATGTTTGACAATCGCCACCTTGTACTTCCTCCGCTTGAGTTCGGCGATGAGGCTTTCCAGCAGGGTCGTCTTGCCGGAGTGGGATTTCCCCACGATAGATATTATTAATCGCATACTTTATCCGACTATATGTTTACTTCTTCGTTCCAGTCCAGCATCAGCGCCTGGACGGTGTCGCCCTTTTTAATAGCCAGCTTTTCTTCCGGGATGAGCACCAGCCCGTTGGCCATGGCCATGGACGTTAGTACCCCCGAGCCCTGCGGCCCGGTGAGCCGGGCATAGTAGTGGTCGTCGCGCTTTTCGATGATAGCCCGGTCGTAGAGACGGCGCCCGGCGTCGTTCTTGACGTTATCCTCCATAATCGCTTCCACGACCGGCTTGGCGATATTTTTCTTGCCCATCATCTTCAGGAGTGCCGGCCGCACAAACAGTTCGAAGCTGACCATGCAGCTTACGGCGTTGCCGGGCAGCCCCAGGTGCGGTATGCTTGTCTCCCGCCCGTTTTTGTCCCTGCCCTTTATCTTCCCGAAAGCCAGGGGTTTCCCCGGCTTGACCCGCACCTGCCAGAAGACCATCCGCCCGTCTCTTGCCAGGATGTCCTTGACCATGTCGTAGTCGCCCATGGAAACGCCGCCGGTGGTGAGCACCATGTCGGCGTCCTGCGCCTGTTTTAGTTTTTCCACGATTTCCTTTTCGTCGTCGCGGGCAATCCCCAGCACTTTAGGGATGCCGCCGTAGCGCTTGACCAGCGCCGCGATGCTGTAGGCGTTGCTGTCGTAAATTTTGCCTTCGGGAAGGGGTTCGCCGGTCTCTACGAGCTCGTTGCCGGTGGACAGTACCGCCACCACCGGCCGCCTGATTACTTTAACTTTGCTGTGGCCGGCCGATGCTATCAGGCCGATTTCCGCCGGCCGTATCACGGTGCCCTTTTTTACGGCTATTGTCCCGCGGGTGATGTCTTCCCCGGCTTTTCGTACGTTGAGGCCGGGCCTGGCTTGTTCCATGATGCCTATCCGGGCGGCGTTTTTATTTTTTCCTTCGTCCGTGTGCTCGAACTGGACGACGCTATCCGCCCCGCGCGGCAGGGGTGCTCCGGTCATAATCCGTATCGCTGTGCCCGGTGTGAGCTCTTTTTTGGAAATAGAGCCGGCCAGGACTGTATCGACGACCCTCAGTAATTTCGGCGTTTTTTCACCGGCATTTTGCGTGTCCTCCGACCTCACGGCGAAGCCGTCCATCGCGGAGTTGTCCAGCGGCGGCACGTTTATTCCGGATTTGATGTCCTCGGCGAGCACCTGTCCCAGAGAGTCCAGGAGTAGGACGTATTCCGCTTCCAGCACGTCTACCTCGTCGAGTATTTTCTGTAATGCTTCCTCGACACTAAGCATTAGCTTCCCACCCTCCGACCATTTGCCTGGCTACCGCCAGGTCTTCCGGCGTATTGATGTTGAAAAAGCTCAGGTGCTTCGGGTCGAACCTTTCGACCTCCTCCGTTTCGATGTACCTGACTTTCACGTAGTTGAATAGCTCGATGATGACCCTTTTACCCTGTTCCAGTATCGTTTTGATGGGTTCGATGCAATTCCTGGAGTAAATGGCGTGGAGCGGCTCGAACAGCCCGTCGACCCTCGGGAGGATGAAATCGAAACCGTCGGATTCTTTAATCATATAGCGCAGTAAAGCTTCGTTTAAGAACGGCATGTCCGCCGCCACGACGATGTTATAAAATGAACTCGATGCCACCAGCCCGGTATAAATTCCACCGAGGGAACCCTGACCGGGATAGATATCGGTGACTGTTTTTATTTTCGGGTTTGTCGCCAAAGGCGTCAGGGTCCTCTCGTGAGCTGTAACGACAATAATAGTGTTGCTGAGTGAATCTATGCGGGAGACTACTTGTTCGATGAGGCTTTTATCACCGAGCTTTTCTAAAACCTTATCATGCCCCAGACGTAAACTCCGGCCGCCTGCGAGAATAATCGAGCTTATATCCAATTTAGGTGGCCCGTTTGAATACGCGACTATACCCCCTATATAGTATTCTATCATAGCGAGTCAAGAGTAACTAGAGGGTAAGCGAAATCTATTTTATAAAACGAAGAAAATTTGTGTGAAAATTGTTATCGGCTATTTCGTGTACTTTAGACGGGGATATTCCCAATCGTTATTATTAACGACCATATCCGTGGTTTTTTCCGGTGGATACTCTTTCAGGTATCTTTCCTGGGCGGGCAGGTATTTTTCATCGTACTTTCTTAAGATGGCTTCCGGGTCTCTTTCTTTAGCTCGCCTTTTGCTTTCTTCGAACGTAATATCGAGGAAAACCTTGTAGTCAATAAAAGGTGCCAGCTCTTTCCGGAACAGGAAGACCCCTTCGAAAATGACTATCGAGTCCGGACTGAAGTTAAATTCCCTCTGGATATCGTTCCTTTCCGTGCGCCAGTTGAGGAGGGTCATCCGCGCTGAAAAAGTTCTTTTCCTTCGTAACGGCTTTAACAGCTTCTCCATAATTAGAATAATGTTGAAGCTGCGGTTGTAGTAGTTGTCCGCCTGGTCTTTTCCGGCATATCGTATTTCCTTTGGATTGTGGAAGTCGTCTAGGTGAATCGACTGTGTTTTATGGTTACGGACGATGAGGAATTTTTCAAGCGCACCTGCGAACTCCGTTTTGCCGGCCCCGTCGATGCCGCTTATCCCGACGACGAACGGTCTGTTTTTGTCCTTTTTTCTCTCGATTTCCCCGAGTATCTTTTCAAATATCGGCAATCTCCTGTCAAAGATGGACAGCAGCTCACCGAAGCTTTTGATCCTGATATCCGCCTTTTCCGGCTCCTCGCCGCCGTAACCGTAGAGCGCCCCGATAGCTAGTGAGCCGGTCTCGTGGGCAGCGTCGATATCATGGCACCGGTCTCCCACCACCGCCGCCGTCATCCCCTCGAACCGCTCCCGGATTTTGTTGATCAGGGTTGGCTTGGTCAGGCCATTATCCTGGATACATTCTATGTGGTCGAAATACTCCCGCATCCCTAGTGTTGACATAACGACGTTGAGATACATGGTTGAGGCGTTGGTGTACTGCGCCAGCTTGTAGCCTCTTTGCCTGAGTGTCTTCAGCGTATCTTTGACCCCCGGGTAGGTTTGCGCTATATCGCGAAATGTCTGTTCATATTCTCCCCGCACTTTTTCCCTGACTTCCGGGATTGTTAGGTGACTATCCGGCGGCGTGATGAACTCGTAAAGCCCGCCCTTCGTGGAGGCGGTCGTCACCCCGAAGAACTGGTTGATTTCCTCCGGGCTGAATTTGACCGCCCATCCCAGTTTGGTGAAAGCCCTTTTAATGGATTCGTAGACGGCGGGCAGGGAGGGGACAATCGTCCCGTCCATGTCGAAGATAATGAGGTTGACGTCGTTGGGGTTTATCATCGTAGGTTAGAGCGATGGCTTTAGCACCATTATCTGGGTCGCGGCCGGCAGCGTTCCCGCTTTTAGCTCTATTTCACTGCCGTTGACTCGTGTCACGTTGCTCTTGCCTTTTACAAACTCATCCACCCCTGCGATGGGGAAGTCGAGCTTTTCCGTCTTATAATGCATCGGGATGACCACTTTAGGCTTGAGCTGGTCGCACACTTTCGTGGCTGTTTTCGCGTCTATCGTGAAGAACCCCCCCACCGGAATCATTAAAACGTCCACCCCGCCGATGGCTTTGACCTGCTCATCGGTAAGTGTGTGCCCGAGGTCGCCGGCGTGGCAAACATTGACGCCGTCCACCCCGAAGCAGAATATGGTGTTTTTGCCCCGCTGACCGCCCCCTTTGTCATCGTGGGCGGCTGGCACCGCCCTAATTTTTATCCCTTTGACCTCGGCGCTCGCCCGCACGACTTTCGGGTTGCCCTTCACGGCACCGACGTTATTATGGTCGCCGTGCTCGTGGCTCACGGTGACGATGTCCGCCGTTTCTTTAATCTCCCCGTGTTTTATGCCGCCCCCGGCCGTATACGGGTCGGTGACGATTCTTACGCCGGTATCGGACGTTATCAGGAAGGCGGCGTGGGCAAGATATTTAATCTTCATTTTTTCCTCCTTGACCTGTCATTGCGAGGAGTCCTTCCGTAAAGGCGGAAGGACGACGTGGCAATCTCATTCTCTTTCCTGTGCACAGATAGGGTTCGCTTCACTTCCCCCGAGATGACATCTATATTATTTCTTCGCCATCGCCAGGACTACGTTTATGAGTGTCCTTACCGGTACTCCCGTGGCGCCTTTGACCAGGTAGCCCTTGTCTTTGTCGGTGTCAGGCCCGGTGAGGTCCAGGTGCACCCAGGGCGTTTCTTCCACGAACTCCTCGAGGAACTTGGCGGCGGTGATGGCCCCGCCGTACCTGTTGCCGATGTTTTTGATATCGGCGATATCGCTCTTGATGAACTCTTTGTATTCCTCGAACAGCGGCAGCTGCCAGGCTGGTTCGCCTGCCTCGTTAGCCGCGGCCATTACTTTATCGAGGAGGGGCTGGTTGTTGGTAAAAAGCCCGGAGGTTATTTTCCCCAGGGCTATCTGGCAGGCGCCGGTGAGCGTGGCCACGTCGATAATCGCTTTCGCGTCGAGTTTCTTGGCGTAGCTGAGGGCATCCGCCAGGATGAGCCGTCCCTCGGCATCGGTATTGAGGACCTCGATGGTCTTGCCGTTCATGGCCGTGATGATGTCGCCCGGTTTCATGGCGGTGC
>CAYXOZ010000092.1:0-6137 GCA_964467135.1 uncultured Dehalococcoidaceae bacterium | reverse complement strand
GTCAACGACTCCCTCTGCGGGCACTGCGTCCATTGCGTTGAGGCCTGCCCCGCCCGTGCCCACACCGGGGCTCTCTGGCAGGCCGGTCTGCCCCGCGAAGCTTTATTCGATGCCTATAAATGCCGCGACAAAGCTGAAGAGCTTTCTTTAAAAGGGTTCGGCGTTAAGTATTCTATCTGCGGCCTGTGCATCGTCGCCTGCCCCTGGACGAAAAAATATCTGGCAAGAGGGCATTAGCTTAACGTTTTGACGCCCCTCCCCCCTGATGTTATTATCTTCTTATGCAACGATTGCGTGTCAGGTTCAGTCGGGGAGAGGAGTTAAAGTATATCTCCCACCTGGATATCATGCGACTCTGGCAAAGGGCGCTTAACCGCGCCGGCGTCACGCTCGCTTATTCGGAAGGCTTTAGCCCCCACCCGCGCATGTCCCTGGCGGCCCCTCTGGCTCTTGGCGTCACCAGCGAAGCCGAGCTCATGGACATCGTCCTGGCTAGTTTCATGTCCCCCCACGCCTTCTCCGGCGCCGTCGGCCGGCAGCTGCCGCCGGGCATTTCCATCGGCGGCGTGTTTAATACGGCGCTGACTTTGCCTTCTTTGCAGTCGCAGTTGCGTCTCGCCGAATACTCGGTCGGTATCGACACTGAAAAAAGCCGACCCGAAATCGAAGCCGCCATCGCTGAACTCCTGGCAAAAGAGAGCCTGCCCTGGCAGCACCAGCGCGATACCGGCCCGCATAAATACGACCTGCGTTTGTTGATTGACGACCTCTGGCTTATCGACAGCCGCCAGGGCGTTTGTAATATCGGGATGAGGCTGCGCTGCGATAGCGCCGGCTCGGGCCGACCCGAGCAGGTGGCCGCCGCCCTCGGCTTTACACAGTACCCGGATTCCGTACACCGCACCAGGCTGATTCTCCAGACGAGCTAGAAAGTATCGGAGGAACCGTGCCTTCCGTGAAAACCTTCAGTCCGGCGCCAAAAGTCCTCGACTTTATCCGGAAAAAGCAGCTTGTAAACGCTGGCGAAAAGCTGGTTGTCGCTGTTTCCGGCGGGCCGGATTCCGTTTGCTTGCTTTATATTTTGCTGGAACTCCGCGAAGAGCTTGACATCGCGTTGCACGTCGCCCACCTGAACCATCAGCTCCGTGGCAGGGACTCTGCTGCCGATGCCGCCTATGTCGCCGGGCTGGCGCGCCGCCTGCGTCTTCCCGCCACTATAGAATCGAGGGATGTGAAGGTCTATCGTAACGAGCGCGGTCTTTCTCTGGAAGAAGCGGCCCGCGAGGTGCGCTACGACTTCCTCACACAGGTCGCCAATGACATAGGGGCGGAAAAAGTGGCCGTCGGCCATACCGCGGATGACCATATTGAGACCCTTCTCATGCACTTGCTGCGGGGCAGCGGTACGCGCGGCTTAAGAGGACTTCTGCCATTAAGCCAGTGGCAGTCCGCGGCAGGTTCTTTAACGATTATCCGGCCGCTTCTCGGACTAACCCGCGAGGAAACGGTAGCTTTCTGCCGCCGGCATCACCTCAAGCCCCGTACGGACGCCTCGAATTTTTCGCCGGAGCTGTTCCGTAATAGGATACGCCGTTACTTGATTCCCGAATTGAAAAAATATAATCCGCAGGTAGCTGAAGCCCTCCAGCGGACGGCCGCTATCGCCGCCGACGACCTCGCCTTTATCGATAGTGAGGTCGACCGCCGCTGGAACAAAATCGTCCGCGAACAAAAAGGTGCTGTCGTCATCGCTAAAAAAGAGTTTTTAGCTTTACCGACTTCTCTGCAAAGACACCTCTTGCGCCGCGCTGTCGAGTCGGCGTTGGGCAGCCTGAAAGATATTGAGGCGGCCCATATCGAAGACGTCCTCGACGCCCTGGGCAAGCCGGCCGGTAAAGTCATCGGCCTGCCCTTCGGGCTGAACTTTATCATCGAGTACGATAGATTTGTCCTGTCTAAGGATAAGGTATCCCTTTGCCCGTTTCCCCCTCTCGAAAGAGAAACAGCCCTGGATTTCCCCGGCAGGACCCGGCTCCCCAGTTGGAGCGTCGAAGCCACAATTATCTCGCCCTCTGAATATTGTGAAGGAGAAACCGACGCTTTCTCTGCTTACTTCGACCTCGACCGGACCGGGAGCAGTCTGAACGTGCGTACCCGTCGCCCCGGCGATCGCTTTCAGCCGCTGGGCATGGGGCAGCCTAAGAAACTGAACGAGTTTATGATTAACGCCAGGATTCCCCGTTTATGGCGGCGGTTTGTCCCCGTCGTCACTTCCCCGGAGCGTATCGTCTGGGTGGTCGGCTACCGTATCGATGAACGCTCCCGGGTCACCGGCGATACTTCAAGGGTGCTCCGCCTGGAATTTAAACGGGTCTAAGTCACCGTTTCGGGAGGCGCCGGCGGTTGGACCGTTTCTTCTTCTTTTCTCTTCTTCCAGCGTAGCCACAGTACCCAGGCGGTAACCAGCGCCGCCACCCCGGCCACGTATATCTCCACCTGGTTGAAGGTCATATCTCCCGTTCGATAAGGCAGCACTACATAGTTTATCAGGCTATGCAGTCCCCCGGCGATGAGGTAGAACTGCCAGCCTTTGCCTTTGGCCAGTCCGTATCCCGCCAGGGCAGAGGCACCCATGTGGAACGCAATCACCCAGAACCTGTCCCAGAACGGAGATAGAGCTATGAGGCCGCTCAACTCTACCTCGCCCCACGTCCACCCGGACATGAACACCTGGTTGTGCGCCCAGACCGCCTCGAAGACGCCGAAGCCAACCCCGGCCATCGCCCCGATAGCCAGCCCCAGCCTGGGGTCGATTTTGTTATCGCTGCGCCACCACCAGGCCACCATCGGCACCATTTTAGCGCCCTCTTGCACCAGCCCGCTGAGCAATATCCCCGGTATCCCCGCCAGCAGCAGCCAGTCCATTAGCGTCGCTTGGTCCCATAACTTCGTTAACGCCTGTCCGGCATAATATTGCAGCGGTATCTGGACATAGACCACCGCCAGCAGGGTAAAGAAAGCGCTGAAAACCGCCACCGCCCACAGCCAGGGTTTCTTAAAAAGCGGCGGCCAGTGGCACACGAGCCAGAAAGCCCCGAAGGCCAGTGCCAGCCCGATGCCCACGAGCATCAGCTTCCATTCGAGGTCCGGGTAGATGAACCACGACCTGAAGAATTGCTGCATCTGTTCCCATAACATAGTCGCGCCTCCTTAAAATACCCGCTTCAGCCGGGGGTTGGGCGTTATTCCCGGAATCCGCCCCCGCTTGGCGATAGGTTTGCCGTCCACCTCGTGCAGGTCGGCGGTAAAATCTATAGGCTTCGCCCCGCTGATATAGCTGCCCACCCCGAACCCGTCCACCGGCGCCCCGTTTTCCAAAAAATAGGTAATCCGTTCGGGGTCGATGCCGCCGCTGACGAAGATGCCCACGTGCTCGAATCCTGCTAGGTCGAGGTGCGCCCGCACCTCTTTGACCAGCCCGGCGGTGACCCGTCCCCGCTCGGGAGGCGTGTCGAGTCGCACGCTCTGGAGCTTTCCTTTTAAGGCTTGAGCTACCCGGACGCTCTCTTCGACCTCGTCCTTGAACGTATCAACCAGCGAGACGCGGGGGACCTCGGGCGGCATGTGTTTATCGAAAAGCATGGTGGCTTCTACCGTGTCCCCCACGACGATTATCAAAGCATGGGGCATCGTGCCGGAGGCCTCGATACCGGCGAGTCGACCCCCTGCTATACTCGAGCAGCCGGTACAGCCCCCCACCACCGCCGCGTAGTCCATGATGCCCGCTACGGCAGGGTGCACGTGCCGTGCCCCGAAGCTGATTATCGGGATGCCCCGGGCGACCGCGACGCATTCTCTCGCCGCCGTGGCCCAGCCGCTGGCGTGCGCCAGCATGCCGATGATGGCCGTCTCGTAAAGCCCGTAGCTTTGATAAGGGGCCTTAATCCGTAGCACGACCTCCCGGGCCGCCATGCTCTCGCCCTCACCCAGCGCCCATACTTCTCTTTTGCCTTCGGGGAGGACTTCCGTCAGCAGCGCCTTGACCTCCTCGATGCCGCACAGCATTCCGGCCCTGCTCCCGAACACCTCCATGGTCGCCATCGGGTTAAGCCCTTCTTTATGGAGTATTTCTATCGTCCTCTGGAAATATATGTCGGCGGTATCTCCGGAAATTACTTCCGGCGATGGTTTGAACTTCGGTTTCGGTAGCTCTTTCTGAGTAGAGCTTGTCAGTTTCGCCCCGAGCACCTTTTCCATGTGTTCCAGGGCGTTGTAATGCGCCTTTTCATCGAACGACGCCACGCAATCGACCGGCACTTCGACCGTGTAGTTTCTGTTGCGCGCGTCGCCGACCGTATGGCAGACGCAGATGTCGGTGCAGACCCCGCAAACGATGATCTTTTCCGGCTTTAGTTTTTTGAGCCTGCCTTCAAGGTCGGTGCCGTAGAAAGCGCTGTACCTTTTCTTGGGGATAATTTCACCGGAGAATTCAGACAGCTCCGGGATTACCTCTACTTCCTTGGTCCCGTTGATGCAGTGCGGGGCGAACATTTTAAATTCGGCGTCGTCTTTATCGTGCTGGTCGCAGATGAAAAATACTTTAGAACCTTTTTTCGTTTCATTTTCCAGGAGATGTTTGATATTGGGGATGATGCGGCGGGCGCGGTCGCCGCAGTAAAGCGGGCACGTTTCATCCATGAACCCCCGCACCATGTCAATGACAAGTACTGCATTAGCCATTAGCCCACCCCCTTTTACGGGTAGTAGAATAGGATATCAACATTGTCATTCTGAGAGTTTCCGACCTTCTCGGAAACTCGTGAGAATCTGACTCTGCCCTAAAGATTTTAGATGATTGTCTCATAAAGGTCTCGCCACTCCGGATTGTTTTTATTAATCATCATTAGCTTTTTATCACGGTTCCAGCTCTTTATCTGCTTTTCTCTGGCTATGGCTGCCAGTGCGTCTGTTGATGCTTCATAATGAACAAGTTTGTGTACTTTATACTTTTTCGTAAATCCACTAATAAGGTTATTCTTGTGTTCATATATTCTTCGTGTAAGGTCATTTGTAACACCGGTGTAAAGTGTAGTGTTCTTGGCCGTAGTTAATACATATACATAATATTGTTTCTCAATTACGGGCATGTCCGATACTCAGATTCTTACGGTCGCTTCGCTCCCTCAGAATGACATTCTCAATTAGTGTCTGAAGTGCCTCTCCCCCGTCAGCACCATCGCTATATTATTTTTATCGGCGGCGTCTATCGAGTCCTGGTCGCGTATCGAACCGCCGGGCTGGATGATGGCCGTCACGCCCAGCTTGGCCGCGTGCTCAACGACGTCCGCGAACGGGAACATGGCGTCGGACGCCAGCACGCTGCCTTTGGCTTTAGTCCCCGCCTTTTCCCCCGCTATCTGCGCGCTGACGATGCGGCTGGGCTGTCCCGCCCCCATCCCCGTTATCATCTTGTCTTTCGCCAGCAGGATGGCGTTCGACTTCACATGCTTGACCGCCCGCCAGGCGAAGAGCAGGTCCTCTTTTTCTTTGGCCGTCGGGGCGCGCCTGGTGACCACCTTCATCTCGACTTTGTTCTCCGGCACGGAGTCCGAGTTCTGCACGAGGAAGCCGCCTTTGACCCGCCGGTAGTCGATATACCCGCACTCCCCTTTGCCGTAGTCGGGCGGCAGCTCCGCCTCTAAAATCCGCAGGTCTTTTTTCTTTTCTTTGAGCAGTTTTAGCGCTTCGGCCTCGTAGCCGGGGGCGATGACTATTTCGTAAAAGACGGGGCGCATAGCCTCGGCCATGGCCAGCGTTACCGGCCGGTTGGCCGCGACGATGCCGCCGTAAGCCGCCACCTCGTCCCCGCTGAACGCCCGCCGGTAAGCTTCGGCGATGTCTTTATGGCTGGCGAGCCCGCAGGGGTTGGTGTGCTTTATCACGGATACGGCAGGCGCCGCGTAGTCCACCGCTGCCCCCCACGCCGCGTCCGCGTCGAGGATATTGTTAAAAGAGAGTTCCTTCCCCCCGAGTTGCTTCGCCCAGGTTATTCCGGTGTTCCGCTTTGCCCCCACCGCCACCTCCGCGTAGAAGGCCGCCTGCTGGTGCGGGTTCTCGCCGTAGCGTAGCCCGTAGCG
>CAYXOZ010000091.1:0-6146 GCA_964467135.1 uncultured Dehalococcoidaceae bacterium | reverse complement strand
GTAACAGTAGACGGGGTTGGAACATCTGTTTTTTTATTTTCAATTTCATCCAGAAAGCCGAGGACATCCGTAATCCATACCCGGCGCCGTTCCGGAGTCATTGAAACATAGCTGGCATCAAATAGCTGGCGGAAGCGTTTCACGAGACTGGGCTGGGGCAAAGACCCCGCCGCGCCAGCCGTCCAGTTCTTTAAAAACCTGTCCAGCCCGCCGAAGACAGCGGTATCGTTATATCCCCTCTTCCCTTCGAGCTCCAGGACCTTGCGCAGGGCTAAGCCATCCATATGTAAACATTATAACTTTTATCACAGGGAAAATCACAAACAGAGAAAATAATACCAATACTACAAATGACAAATACTACAAATAACTCAATATTGAACTATTGGTATTTATTGGTAGTATTGGTACTTATTGGTAGTATTGTTTTATTTATCCCCCAGCACCGCCACCAGCAAAAGCCCCGGCCCGGTATGTGTGCCGATGACCGGGGTCGTGCGGGTGCGGATGATTTTCTCTCTGGGGAAAATAGCGCTCAAGCGCTCCACCAGCCGGTCGCCGTCCTGCGGGCACGCGGCTTCCTCGACGGCCAGTCCCTCTATATGCTTATAGCCGGCGGCGAAGTCGTAAAGGGCGTCGATAGCCTTGGCCCGCGAGTGCGCCCGCATGACCGGCTCCACGACGCCATCCCTGAGCGTGATGACGGGATTGATTTTCAAGAGCGAGCCCATGAAAGCCTGCGCCTTGCCGATACGCCCGCCCCTTTTCAGGTATTCCAGGGTGTCAAAAGCCGCCCGCATATCGACGCGCGGGAGGGTCTGGCGGACTATTTCCAGTATCTCGTCGAGGCTGGCGCCGTCTATAGCCGCCTCCGCCGCTTTGATCACGACAAACCCCTGCTGCATGACGGCGCAACCGGAATCGATGACCACGATACGGCAGCCGCCTTCGATGAGAGCGGCGCTTTGCAGGGCGGCGTTATAGAGACCGCTGAGCTTCGAGCTCAGCATGATGACCAGTATTTCATTCGTTTCCTCGGCCAGCCTGGCGTATGTCCTGGCGAACATGTCCAGCGAAGGCACCGAGGTGGTCGGCATGACCTCGCTTTTGACCAGCCTCTCGTAAAACTGGTCGGTGGTTATGTCGATACCGTCGCGATAGGTCTCCTCCCCGAAGCGTACCAGCACCGGGATTACGCTGATTCCCAGCTCATTAACGATCCGGGGTGGAATATCGGCGACGCTATCGGTGACGATTTTTACTGTCATGGCAAATACGAAACGATTCCTAGGTATCCCCGAGCACGGCCACGCCGATAACGCGCGGTCCTACGTTCGTGCCGATAACCGGGCTGACTTTGGAAAGGTAGATACGCTCGACCGGGTATTTTTGCCCGAGTCGCTTTACGAAGTCTCCGGTCTCATCCGAGGTGGTGGGCTGGACCGGCGTTCGCTCGAGCTTGCGGTAAAACTCATCGGTGGTCAGGTCGACCCCGTCACGGTAGGCCACACCATCGATAACGATATTCAGGGGAACGACGGTAATCCCCAGCGTATCGGCTACCTCCGGGGATATGTCCGAGACGCTGTCGGTGACGATTCTGACTGGCATAGTTAATATACTACTAAAAAATCTCCCCGGATATTCCTGTAACGCCCCCGGCGGAATTTACTTCTTTTCTGCCTCGAGTATGGTCAAAGCGAGGGCGTTAGGCCCGGCGTACGTCCCGATGACCGGGCTGATTACCGAGCGGTAGATGCGTTCTTTGGGGAAGACCGCGCCCAGGCGTTCCACCAGGGCGTCGGCGTCGCGGGGGGTCGTGGCGTGCTCCACGGCCAGTCCTTCGATATTGGAATACCCGGCAACCGCATTATAGAGATAGTCCAGCCCGGCGGTCAAGGAGCGTACCCTGGTCAGGGGGGCCATCTCGCCGTCTTTTACCGTGAGGATAGGCTTGACGGACAACACCGAGCCGAGGAGCCCCTGCGCCTTGCCGATACGCCCGCCTTTGGCCAGATACTTAAGGGTATCGAAATAGGCGATTAAGTGAGAACGGGATACCGCCTTGCGCGCCATCTCCGCCACTTTGTTAAGGTCCGCCCCCTCCCTCACCGCCTTGGCGGCGGATAACACTATCAGCCCCTCCGCCATCGCCACAGTCATGGAATCGACTATCTCCACGCGGCATTTCGCCTTGAGATAGTCCTTGGCCTGCGTCGCCGATTGATAGGTGCCGCTGAGCTTGCTCGAGACGACAATCACCAGGATTTCATCGGTCTCCTTGGCTAGCTTCTGGTAGACCTCGGCGAAATCGTTGGGCGTCGGCTGCGTCGTCGAAGGCAGGGTGGACTCATTGACCAGCCGCCGGTAAAACTCCTCGGAGGTAATATCCACGCGGTCGCGGAATATCTGCTTGCCGAAACGCACGTAGAGAGGCACGACCGTCAGCCCCCACTCTTTAGCCAGGTCGTCGGTGATATCAGTTAGAGTATCGGTAACTATCTTCACGGCCATCCTGACGCACCACCTTTCTATTCCACCGATATGATATAGCTGTAATGGGGCTGACCGCCGCGGATAAGTTCAACCTGTAAACGGGGATACTTTTTGGTGATGGCGGCGCTGATTTCTTCGGCTTCGGCTACCTCGGCATCGACGCCGTAATATATGGTGACCACCTCGGCTTTTTTCATGTCCAGACGGGACAAAAGCTGGTTGACAACCTCCAGGTCGGTATCGCCCACGGCGATAAGCTCGCCGTCGAGCAGGCCGATGGGCTGTTTGCGCCGGATTCTCAGTCCGTTTATCCGCGTGGCGCGGATGGAGCGCGTAATCTCGATGGTCTTTACCGATGACAGGGCTTTTTCCATAATCTCGGCGTTGGCTTTGAAGTCCGCCTCGTAGTCGAACGCGAGGAGAGCGACGACGCCTTGGGGGATAGAGCGGGTGGGGACGACTTTTATTTTCTTCTGAGTGAGGGACTGTACCTGGCTGGCGGTTGCGATGATGTTCTTGTTATTGGGCAGGATGATGACGTTTTCGGAAGGAGAGGCTTCGACGGTCTGGAGAATATCTTTGGTGCTGGGGTTCATCGTCTGGCCTCCGGGCACCACGGCCGCGGCGCCCAGGCTGCCGAAGACATCTTTCAGGCCTTCCCCGGAGGCTACCGCGATGACGGCGGTATCCGTGGTGGGCATTTTCTCTTTCTGCATCTCGAGGAAGTCCTGGTGCTGCTCGTCCATGTTCCTGACACTCACCTGGTGCAGCGTGCCCAGCTTGGTGGCGATGGAAATAATGTTGCCGGGGGTCAGGGTATGGACGTGAATACGCACCGCTGAATCATCGCCGACTACGATAAGGGACTCACCCTTCTTTTCGAGTCGTTTCCGGATTTCATCCGGCTCCAGGCCTTCTCCCTTGAGGAGGAACTCGGTGCAGTAGCCGTAAGGTATCTCGTCGACCCCTGAGACTATCGGGGCCGGTGCTGAATACGGCAGCTCACTGACGATTATCTGGGGCTTGCGTAAACGCATCTGCTCTGTCTCACCCTTGAGATAGCGCAACGCGCCTTCTAGCAGAGTATAAATGCCCTGCCCGCCCGCGTCAACCACGCCGGCGTCTTTAAGCACCTTGAGCAGTCGCGGCGTATTGGCGACCGATGCCGCGGAGGCATCCACCACCGCTTCCAGGACCTGGATGATGTCATCGTGGCCTTCTTTTACCTGCGTCCGCGCCGCCGTCGCGGCGTCTTTAATCACGGTGAGCATCGTGCCTTCCACCGGATTGCTGACGCCTTTATAGGCGGTTTGAGCGGACTTCTCCAGGGCGTCGGCCAGGTCCTCCGCCGTAAACGACTCCTTGTCTTCCAGGCCCTGGGCCAGGCCGCGCCATATCTGGGAGAGGATAACGCCGCTGTTGCCCCGCGCCCCCATCAGCGCGCCCCTGGCCATCGCGTGGGCGACGCCCGCGGCGCTGTGGTCCGGCGCGCGGTAGGCTTCTTCCATTGTCGACCTCATGGTCAGCATCATGTTGGTGCCGGTATCCCCGTCCGGCACCGGGAACACGTTAAGGGCATCTATATCCGCGGAACTCTTTTCCAGCCAGGACGTAGCTGCGGAAAACATGTCCCTGAGGTCCTGGCCGGCGACAACACTGATTTTAGCCATTTACACACCGCCTTCCCGGATTACCCCGCCGGAATAGCTTCAGCGAGACTGTATTTCTTGCTAATCTCGACGCACTATGATACTATGTATTTTAGTAATTTGCAATAGGGTAACCTACAAATATTAAGGAATCATTAAGGAGATAGAGGAAATTGAAGTGCGATTTGTGCGGTAAAACCCCGCTTTTCGGTCATAACGTGAGTCACTCCAAGCGCCACACCAACCGGCGCTGGACCCCTAATATCCACCCCGCCACTATATACGTTGCCGGCAAAGCCAGGCATCTCAACCTGTGCACCCGCTGCCTGCGTACGCAGAACAAAGCCGGTACGGCTTAGCCCCATCCTCCAGACCTCCCGGTTTTTGTTCTAACATGCTACGCCAGTTGGCGTCTCCGGCTTATCAGTATGCTCGCCACGAAGCCCACTACCAGGTAGATGACCATACCCAGAGATGCCATGCCGATATTCAACGGCTTGTAATTCTCCAACATGGGACCGAATCGGGTTGGGTCAATACCAAAGCTTGCTAAGAATTTTGTGAAATCTTCAACTAGCACCGTCGTAATACTGTCTCCCCCTGCCGAAAGGACATACCAGTATGTATTCCCGGTTACTGACAGGACACCCTCCAATATCTGACATATTACAAAGATAAAGAGTAGTGTCATGACCGTAGCTCCCATAGAGCCTTTTGAGATGGCGCTGAAGAGAAAAGTTACTGAGAGTACGGCCGAGGAATAAAGCAGAGCAAGCCCGAACGACTTTAGTATTTCTATGGGGACTTCCTGATATATTGCCAGTAAAATGACGATGATAATGACATAGGTAAACACGATAAGCGCTGCCGTGGCGAGAAATCCAGCAAAGTACTTACCGGTCCAGAGAGCGACCTTTTTAATAGGGTTGGTGAAAAGTATAAAGCCGGTCTTGCTTTCAAACTCGCCGGCGATAGCGTCACCGGCGAAAAAGACGGCACCGATTGCCGCCAGGCTCGACCCGGCCGTTAACAATGCCGCCATCGTTATGACATCTTTAGGATAGCTATCCCCGAGTATCGGAATCAGTATCAGTACAAGAAGCTCAATAAAAAGTACGATGCCGAGTATTACGTACAGCCGCTTGCGGCGGATATGCTTCATAAACTCGTACATGATAACTACTCTCAGCTTTTCAAAATTACTCACCGGGACCTCCTGTCAGCTGAAGGTAAGCCTGCTCCAGCGTCCCGTATTTTTGCTCGAGCTCGGCGATGCTGTCGTAGGCCAGCAGCTTTCCGTTATGTACTATAGCCACTTTTTTACAAATCTGGGCGACCTCCACCAGCTGGTGCGAGGCGAAAAATACCGTCTTTTTCTGGCCTACCGTGGCAATTATCTCACGGAACTCTACCACTCCCCGCGGGTCCAGCCCGAGGGCGGGCTCATCGAGGATAAGTATGGGAGGGTCGTGAAGCAGGGTCTGCGCCAGCCCGAGGCGCTGCTTCATGCCGCGGGAAAATTTCTCGATTTTTACTTTCGCCCAGCGTTCCAGCTTGACGAGGTTTATAACCTCGTCGATGCGCTTCTTCAGGTTGTCCCCCTTCATGCCGCGGAGTCGGCCGAGATAGCTGAGGGTCTCTACGGGCGTCAGGTATGTGTAAAACTCCGGTGTTTCTATGATGGCGCCGATTTTCGAGAGCGCCTGCTCCGGTTTCTCGACGACGTTAATGCCATCGATATAAGCCTTGCCGGAGGAGGGGCGGATAAGGCCGCAGAGGATTTTGAGCGTGGTGCTTTTACCGGCGCCGTTGGGGCCCAGCAGCCCGATGTTCTCCTCTTCCGGGACGACCAGATTGAGTTTGTCCAGCGCGAGGAACTTGTTATAGTACTTGGTCAGGTTCTCGATGACGATAGGTGCATTCATTTTTCACCCCAATCATTTATTACCGGGGCTGTATTACATCTTTTCGACCAGGCGTCTGGCTTTGGTTAAAGCCCGT
>CAYXOZ010000090.1:0-6160 GCA_964467135.1 uncultured Dehalococcoidaceae bacterium | reverse complement strand
AGAGCTGCGTCTGCTCGGTATCGCGCTTTTCAATGAGCACGCGGCGTCCCATTTTCTCCCGGAAGGGGGCATAGGCGGGGCGGGGCCGACCTTCCCGCCAGCCGGCTACCGCGCGGGCCACAGCATTAACGACCGCCTCATGGTCGATGTCCCCGGCGATAGCCAGCACGGTGTTATCAGGTCGGTACTGCCGGGAAAGGTAAGAGAGCATCATCTTCCGCGTAATAATACCTACCGTCTCCCTCGTGCCGGCGACGTCACGCCCCAGGGCGTGCCCGGGCCAGAGGAGCTCGTCAATCAACATCGAGACCCGCTGGGACGGGGAGTCCAGCGACATGTTAATTTCCTCGATGATGACCTGCCGCTCCTTTTCAATCTCGGCGGGGTCGAAAAGGGAGTTAAGGAGGACGTCCACCAGCACGTCCAGCGCGCTTAAAAAATGGGTCTGCGCCACCTTGCACCAGTAGATGGTCAGCTCTTTATCCGTGCCGGCGTTGAGCATCCCCCCCACCCCCTCGATAACGGTACAGACCTCGGCGGCGGTGCGGCGACTCTTCGTGCCCTTGAACAGCATGTGCTCGATAAAGTGGGAGATGCCGGCGTGTTTATCGTCCTCGTACCGGGAGCCCGCCCCGATAAAAAAGCTGATGGACACCGAACGCGTATGGGGCATGGCGGCGGTGACCAGGCGGAGTCCGTTATCCAGCACGACTTTTTGATACAAGGTATTGTCCTTTCAGCAGACCGCGAATGCCATATTCTAAGTGCGTTGCCAGCGCCGTGTCAATGCAACATTGGCTAGTCCAGCTTGCGTATGCGCGGCACGAATGTTATCGCCAGAATAGTAATAACGACCAGCAGTATCGCCATCGAGCCCACTGACCACTGCACGCCGACGCCCTCGGCGAGAAACCCGGCGAAAAACGCCCCCAGGCTGCTGAAGCCGAAGCCCAGCATGAAAAAGCTCATGACGCGCCCGCGGTAGGTGGCGTCCGAATAATACTGGATGAGAGAGTTGCCCAGCGCCATCTGGCCGGAGCTGCCCAGGCCGATGAAAACAATCAGGAACAACGAGAGATACCAGATCTTCGAGAAGGAAAAAGCGACCAGCGCCACGCTCATCACAAGAGCGGCGAAAAGCATGATGAGTCCCCGCTTGCGGTTCGAGAGGGAGGCGAGGATAAGCGAGCCTATCATCGCGCCGATGCCGGAAACCATGATGAGCAGGCCCATGCTGGTGGCGCTCACGTTGAGAATATCCGGGTCTTCCGTGAACATGGGTAAAAGCTGGGCATAAGGGGCACCCAGTATGGTCGCCATGACGGTAAAGAGCAGGACCAAGAATATGGTCTTTTCACCACGGAGGTAGCGCCATCCTTCGAGCACGTCGGTCAGGGAGTTGCCTCCCGTGGTGGCCTTGATGCGGGTGGGGGGCACGAAGAGAATAAAGACCCAGGACATCACAATCATCACCGTCATGATGGCGTAGACCGCCCAGAAATCGATGACGTCGACGAGGAAGCCGGCCAGCGCCGGAGATATTATCCGGAAGACATTCATCCCCAGGTTATTCAGCGAGATGGCGTTCATCAGTTGGCCGGGGGGGACTATCTCCGAGATAATCGCCGCGCGGGACGGCATCATGATGCCCATGACGGTCCCCTGCAGGACGGCGCTTACCACCAGCACCCACCAGGAATCCGGGTTTTCCGGACTCAGGTAACGGAAGACCAGGGCAAGGGTGGTGGCCAGAGAGACGATAATCGAGGCAATCTGGCCGATTTGTATGATGGTCTTCTTTTGAAAGCGGTCGGCCAGGACGCCGCCGGGCAGGGTCGTTAAAATCATCGGGACGGCGTTAGCCAGGGCCAATACGCCGAGAATCGCGCCGGAACTGGAAATACGGTAGACCAGCAGGTTGCGCGCCAGCATCTGCATATTCAGAGATGACCAGTGGCCCACCATGGAAAAGTAGTAGAGGCGATAGACGGGATTTTTAAAAGAGACGAAGGCTCTTTGCGACCACGCCGATAAGCCGCTCCGGGGCGGCCCGGACACATCGGTATCGTTGCCTTTATCGCGGAACTGGTCGAGATTATTGTTCATCGGGAAAATCTGAAAAAAGACGTTCGCCGGAAATCCCGGCGCTCTCACCATTTTACACTGAGGTTTAGCTATTAGCAATTAGCTGTTAGCTATTAGCCCCCACCAGCTGACCGCAAACTGGCCGCTAACCGCTAAACTCATTGACTTCAAAGGTGGTCACTGCTAACATAAAAGTGAGAGGTGAAGCGAATGATTACGCGGACTAAAGTGGCCAGACTGGCGGTGTTCCCGCAGACGGCCGAAATCAATAATAAAGACCACCTGGTCATCGGCGGCTGCGACACGGTGGAGCTCGCTAAAGATTACGGCACGCCTCTTTATGTCTTCGACGAAACGGAGCTGAGAAACCGGTGCCGCGAGTTCAAGACGGAATTTGGCAGGCGTTACCCGAATACAGCCGTCAGCTATTCACCCAAGGCTTTCATCGCTAAAGCCATGATAAAGCTCGTAGAGGAAGAGGGTCTCGACCTGGACGTGGTATCCGGCGGAGAGCTGGCTTTCGCGCGGGCAGCGGGTTTTCCGGCTAATAGAATCCACTTCGCCGGCAACAACAAGTCGAAAGAAGAGCTCGAGCTGGCCGTCAGGGAAGGCATCGGGCACCTCGTGGTGGACAACCTGCCCGAGCTGAATATGCTCATAAAGATAGCCGATAAGAAGAAGGTTACTGTACTATTGCGGTTAAACCCCGGCATCGACCCGCACACGCATAAATATAATACGACCGGCATCGCCGACTCCAAGTTCGGGCTGCCTAAAGCCGACTGGGCGGAAGCGGTAAAAACAGCCCTGGCGGCCAAGAACCTCAACGTGGACGGCCTGCACTTCCACATCGGCTCCGGGCTGTTCGAATACGAGCCTTACTTGAAGTCCATCGACGTCGTGCTGGAATACGCCGCCGCGATAAAGCAACGATATGGTTTCAAGACGGGGCTGCTCAGCCTGGGCGGGGGGTTCGGGGCGCAGTACGTCGTGGGGAACGTGCCGCCGCCGATAGCCGACTTCGCCAAGGCGATCATCGACCGTTTTACCGCGCGCTGCCACGAGCTCAAGCTCGAAATGCCGAAGCTCATGATTGAGCCCGGCAGGAAAATAGTCGCTACCGCCGGTGTCGCCCTGTATACGGTCGGCGTCATCAAGGAAATCGAAGGGGTCAGGACCTACGTCTCGGTGGACGGGGGCATGGGCGACAACATCCGCCAGCCGATGTACGGCGCGGTGCAGGAAGCCATCATAGCCAACAAAGCTACCGCCAGCGACTCGAGGATATTTACGATATCCGGCAAGTACTGCGAAGCCGGCGACGTATTGATAAAAGAAATCAAGCTCCCCGAGCCGAAAGAAGGCGATATACTGGCGGTGGCGGGGAGCGGCGCCTACTGCGTGCCGATGTCCAGCAACTATAACGCCGCGCTCCGGCCGGCCATCGTGTTCGTCAGGGACGGCCAAGCCCGGCTCATCCGGCGGCGCGAAACGCTGGAAGACCTGACCCGGCGCGACCCGGAATAACGAGGAGACACTAATGTGGCAGGTAATCGGGCAGGGGCGGGCGGTCTCCCTACTAGAGCAAAGCCTTAAAACAGGCAAGCTGGCGCACGCCTACCTGCTGGTCGGGCCGCCGCACGTGGGCAAGATGACCCTGGCGATAAGGCTGGCGCAGGCCCTCAACTGCGAAGGTGACGAAAAGCCCTGCCTCGAATGCACCGCCTGCAAAAAGATTGCCGCCGGCACCCACGCCGACGTCCAGGTCATAGGCCTGATACAGAATGAAGAGGACCCTGAAGCCAAACTTATCCACACCGAGCAGATTAAAGACATCCTTCACTCGGCCAGCCTGCCGCCGTTCGAGGGAAAGCACAAAGTGTTCATCATCGACGGGGCGGAGTTGCTATCTTCAGAAGCGGCGAACAGGCTACTAAAAACGCTGGAAGAACCGGAAGCTAAAGTGACCTTCATATTGCTGACGACCAATGACCGCCAGCTACTGCCGACCGTGGTCTCACGGTGCCAGCGCCTCGAATTGCCGCCCCTGTCCATCGTCGAAGGGACCAAAGAGCTGACGGAAAAACAGGGGGTCGAGCCGGAACGCGCCAGATTGCTCGCGGGGCTTTCCCACGGCTGCCCGGGCTGGGCGATAGCCGCCACCGGCGACGGGCAGGTCTTACAGCACCGGAACGAAGAGCTCGACCAGATTATCAAAACCATAAAGGCGGACTACGAAGACCGCTTCGACTACGCCGGACGCCTGGCCGCCAGGTTCACGCAAAACCGGGGGGCGATATACGAAACGCTCGACCGGTGGGTCGACTACTGGCGCGACATGTTACTCATCAAGCTCGGCGGGCGGGACAGGATAGTCAACATCGACCGCCGCAGCGAGATAGTGGAAATGACCGGGGGCTATCAGTTAACGCAGATAAAAGAATTTATCGAGGGCATCAGGCAAACCGCGGCACAGCTCAAGCAGAACGTCAACCCGAGGCTGGCGCTCGAGGTCATGATGCTCGATATTCCAATAAAGAAGGAGGGAGGAGGGGTAAAACATGGCTAATATCACGGGAATACGCTTCAACCGGGCGGGCAAGATATACTACTTCGACGCGGGGGACATCGCGCTGGCGCCCGGCGACTACGCGGTCGTTAAAACGACGCGGGGCATCGAGCTGGGGCATGTCGTTATCGCGCCCGGGCAGGTCAAAGGCGGGGAAACCGGCGAAACGCTGAGTCCAGTGGTGCGGAAAGCCGAGCCGGAGGACATCGCCAGGGACAAGGAGCTCGAGACCAAAGCCGAAGAGGCGCTGATAGAATGCGGCAAGATGATCGCCGAGCTCCAGCTGCCCATGAAGCTGCTCTCCGCCGAGTACAACCTCGACAGCAGCCGACTGACCTTCCTGTTCAGCGCCGAGGAAAGGGTCGACTTCCGCGAGCTGGTGCGGAGGCTATCGGGCAAATTTAAAGTGCGGGTGGAGCTAAGACAGGTGGGGAGTCGGGACGAAGCCAAATTACTGGGGAGCTTCGGGCGGTGCGGTCGGGAGCTCTGCTGCGCCAGCTTCCTCACCGAGTTCTCGCCGGTCTCCATCAAGATGGCCAAAGAGCAGGACCTGCCGCTCAACCCGATGAAAATCTCCGGGGCGTGCGGGCGGCTGATGTGCTGCCTGGCGTACGAGGGGGAGCAGTACCGCATCATGAGGGAGAAGATGCCCAAGGTGGGACAGCGGGTATCGACGCGGATGGGGGAGGCCAAGGTGGTGGGGAACAATCCGCTCAAGGAAACGGTGACGGTAGAGCTCGATACCGAGGCTATAGTGGAACTGCCGCTGGGGGAAGTCAGCTATTAGCTGTTAGCTGTTGGCGATTAGCTCCCCACCCCTTTTCCCCCTCTGGATTCCCGCTTCCGCGGGAATGACGACCGCTTCTATTGATACAGGTATTTCTGCCACTCGTCCCGCTGGCTGAGGTAGTGATAGGGGACGACGAAGAGGGGGTGGCCGGTGGGGGGCAAAGGCTGGCGAATCGGCTTCATGTTGGCTTCTTTAGGGGTCTTGCCGGCCTTCTTCCGATTGCAGTCGACGCAGGCGCTGACGACGTTTTCCCAGGTGTGCTGGCCGCCGCGGTAGCGCGGTATGACGTGGTCGAGCGTTAAGTGGCGGCTTTTCTCCCCGCAGTACTGGCAGGTGTAGCGGTCCCGGTTGAAAATCTCGTAGCGGGTCATTTTTCTGGCGCGGCGGGGTCGTCGGACAAGCTGGCCGAGGCGGATGACGGAGGGTAGCTCGATAGTCGTGCCGACCGTGTGGATATAGCCGAGGCCGTTTTCAATCATCTCCGCTTTGCCCTGGAAGATAAGGACGACGGCGCGGCGGGCGCGGCAGACGGTGAGCGGCTCGTAGCTCTGGTTGAGCACGAGGACGGGATGGTTAATCAGAGGTTTTTCCATACGTAATCCAAGCCTATTTTAGCGCAAACAAAAGAGGGGTGCAAGAAAGAGGGGAAACAAAGGGAGGGGAGAGGTAGTAATTATCAGTTTAGTCAGTGAGTATTATTTTTTCTAATAACCCTT
>CAYXOZ010000089.1:0-6265 GCA_964467135.1 uncultured Dehalococcoidaceae bacterium | reverse complement strand
TACCCGAAGTGCCCGTCGATTGCACCGGCACGCTCTTCATGCGCGTTAGGGACCTCGCCAAGTACGGGTCAACCAGCCGGGTTGATGCTGTTTTAACAGCCATGCCCACGTCAGTCCCGGCAGACCCCACCGGCCTGACCGCCACTATCATCAGCGGTAACCAGGTGGACCTTGACTGGACTGATGCTGCCGACAATGAAGACAGCTATCTCATCCAGCGCGCCACGGGCGCCGGAGCCTTCGTCACTATCGACGTCGTGGGTATCAACATCAGCTCCTACAGCGATGTGTCGGCACTGCCGAATAACACCTACCGCTATCAGGTGATTGCTCATAACGTCCTGGGCAATTCCGCGCCTTCCAACGTGGAAACGGTAGTCCTGGCGCTCCCCGCCGCGCCCACCAACCTCATGTTCGGCGGCATTACCGGCCAGGTCGAGCTTTCCTGGCTCGATGTCGCCGTCAACGAGGACGACTATATCGTCGAGCGCGCCCCGGATGTCGGCGGTGCCCCTGGCACCTACGTGATTCTTACTGTTCCGCCTCTGGCAGCCGATACCACCTCCTATACTGATATGACGGCTGCCCCCTCGACGCCTTACTGGTATCGCGTTAGTGCCCGCAACATCATCGGCGTGGCTTCCGTCCAGGCGCCCATCACTACCGGCGGTGCCCCCGCTGCGCCCACACTCTCCGGGACACTGATTAGCGGTACGCAAATAGACCTCTCCTGGATGCCCAACTCGCTCGTCGTTGATAGCTATCGCCTCGAGCGCAGCACCAACGGCGGCGCCTGGGTGAATATACCCTTGGTCCCGAATACCGTCACTCTTTACAGCGATATGGCTGTCGTCATGGGTAACGAATACAGGTATCGTGTCATCGCCGTCAACGCCGTCGGTGATTCACCTCCTTCGAACGTTATCACGATGTCCACGGCGTTGCCTCTGGCTCCCGCCGGAGCGGCCGGCCACGTGTCCAGCAACCCGACCGTGACCATAATGTGGTTAGCCGGCCCGGCTAGTGTGAACGGTTACATCATTGAGCGTTCCGATAATAACGTCGACTTTGCCCAGGTAGGCACGGCCGGCGCCGGTGCCACTTCCTTCAGTGATGCTACTGTCACCATCGGCAACATCTACTACTACCGTGTCATCGCCACGAGCGTGGTCGGTAACTCCCCGCCGACAGCCTCGGTGCAGGTTAACGTCATGGCGCCTGCGGCTCCCCAGTTGGACACCGCGACACCTGCCGCCACCGGTGAAATCGACCTCGCCTGGGCGGATAACTCCATGGGAGAATCCGGTTTCAAAGTCATGAGGACCACTACTGCCGATAACGTGACCATCCAGGTTGGGACGGTGGGTATGAACGTTGTTACCTACACCGATACCGCAGCCATGCCGGCTACCGAATACAAGTACTATGTCGTGGCCTATAATGGACTGGGCGATTCGGCGCCTTCCAACACGCTCTTGGTCACCTCGGCTACACCGACGACGGCTCCCGACGCGCCGACCGGTCTCACCGCTACTGCCCCGGCTTTCAACCGCGTCAGCCTCGCCTGGGTAGGCAACTCCAATAATGAGGCCGGTTTCCGCATCTCCCGTTCGACGGACAACATCACCTTCGCCAGTGTCGGCACCGTCGGCATCAATACCCTGGCCTATATCGATATGACGGTTGCCGCCAGCACTCAGTACTACTATGTCGTCACCGCCTTCAATAATCAGGGTGATTCTGGTCTGGCTGGCCCCGTAACCGTTACCACTCCCAACCGGCCCCCGGCTGGTGGTGGTGGCGGCGGTGGTGGTGGCGGCGGCGGCGGTGGCGGCACCAGTGGTCGTCTCGTCAACGTATCCGGGATGAACGTGGTAAGCGAGGTCCGGACTGACTTCAGCGGCTATACTCTGCACGCTGCCAGGCTGGAAACGACGGATGGCACCTGCGCTCTGGTCATCCCCAATAATACCCTGTTGCGGGATGCCAACGGCCAGCCCCTCAGGACCCTGACCTATAGCGCGGTGACCTCGCCGCCGGATCCCCCGGAGGGCAAGGTCATCCTGGCTATCCATTCCTTCGGTCCGGCTGGCGCCACCTTCCTTCCGCCCATTGACCTGGTCTTTGAGTACCCCTCATTGCCTGAGGGCGTTAACGAGGAAGACCTGGTGATCGCCATCTGGAACGGCCAGGAGTGGCAGTTCCTGCCTGTCGTCGTGGATGTCGTCGCTGGCACCGTCACGGCGGAAATAGCCCACTTCACTATCTTCGCCCTGCTCTCTGACGAGGCGCCTCCGCCTGCGCCGACGCCTACTCCTACTCCTACGCCGACGCCTACGCCCACGCCGACGCCGACTCCTACTCCTACGCCGACGCCGACTCCTACTCCTACGCCGACGCCGACTCCTACTCCTACGCCGACGGCGACTCCTACTCCTACGCCCACGCTTACGCCCACGCCGACGCCTACTCCCACGCCTTCGCCGACGCCGGGCGCGGCCGGTACCGGCCCCAATTGGCCCATTATCGGGGCGATTATCGGCGCCGCTATCGTGGTCGGCCTGCTGATATACCTCCTCGGTTTCCGGCGTCGTTCCGCCTGAGGCGGTTAGACGCTCGGGCCTCAATACAAAGGGGGGCATCCGCCGGATGCCCCCCTCCTGTTTAAACAAGGTTGTTTATACTCTCTATGGCCCCGCAGGATTGCCGGCGACCGCCTTAACGGCTAGTTCTCGGTCCTGCTCCACGAATTCCAGCAGTTGCTGTTTGTTCAAATGAAAACCTTCGTAATGCTGCCGATCCGGGCAAAAAACACCCCGGTCGAAAGCCACCTGCCGGCCGGCGATATCGGCCAGCAACCAGATGTGGTCCGATTCCAGGTATTTCTCGTCGGTCATTTTCAGGTTGCCCAGGATGGGAGTGGCAGTGATGCCTACGCCCTGGAAACGTTGCATCATCAGCAGGGTGCCGTCATCGCAATCGAAACTGGCGGAGTAGGCCGGCATGCGGAAAAATCCTTCGCGTAGCATCAGCGGGCTGAAGAATACCACCGCGAGGCAGAGCATAGCCGCGATAGCCAGTTTTCTCAATAAATAACCTTACTTAATTATTATCAAGTAAGTTTACTTATGTTAATATTAGGATGTCAATGAGTATTATTTACTATTACTTAAGTAACTATTACTTTAGTATGAGAAACATTACATATGGTAAAAACGTAATGAATTTGTAATATTTTCAGTATTGTTGTTATGATTATTTCACGCCCGTTCCCGTAATATACGGTGTGGATTCTGAGTAATCTTACGCGTCGTTAAGAGGTATACGGGATGATAGGCATTATGCTCGCGGATAATCAGCTCTCCCGACTGGGACTTCGGGCCCTGATAGAAAAACATCGGGCCGACTGTGAGGTCAAGGGCGAAGCCTCGAACGGGATTGAAGCGCTGCAAAAGCTGGAAGCCCTGCGACCTGATATACTCCTCACCGATATCGAGATACCGGGAATCGACGGCATCGAGCTGGCGCGGCAGGCTAAGTCGGTCTCTCCGGAAACGAAGAGCATCATCTATTCCATCAGGTCGGATGACCGCTACGTGGTATCGGCGTTACGGGCCGGGGTCAGGGGTTACGTTCTCAAGACGGCTAATTTCGACCAGCTTGAAAGTGCCCTGCACAAGGTGCATGACGGGGGCTATTATCTCTCCGACGAGGTGCTCGAGAAGGTCGTCGATTTCTACTGTCAGAGTAACCATGATGCTAACGGGTACGAGACCCTGACCGGCCGCGAAAAAGAAGTCCTGCTTCTGGTTAAGGACGGCCTTAAAAATGGCGAAATTGCCCGTCGCTTGGGCATCTCCCATCGCACCGTCGAAGCCCACCGTTTCCGCGCCATGAAAAAGCTGCACCTGCGTAACCAGTCGGAGCTGTTACGTTATTTTATGGAAGAGCCGGGCATCGTTCATGTCTGAGAGAAGTCCTGGACGCCCGTCCCTTTTTTCCCGATTGTGGCGCCTCTTGAGTTCGCCGCGCTTTGCACTGGTTATTATTCTGGTGCTGGTGGCTCTCTGTTTGATCGGCGTCTTCCTTATGCAGGCGCCTTCCGAGATTACTACCGACCCCGCCACTTATCGCCTGTGGGTGGATAATATGGCACGGCCGAGGTTCGGCGGCTGGACGGGTCTCTTTTCCGCCCTCCGCCTCTTTGACGTCTTTCATTCCCCATGGTTTATTGCCGCGGGCAGCTTGCTCATGATAAATATCCTTTTCTGTACCGTGAAGCGCTGGAGCAGTGTCGTTATCGCGGTGCGCGGCGGGGGTGTAAAACAGGCGGCGTCGTTTTATCGCACCGGGACCGATAGGGCCCAGGCGACCGTGCCCGCTTTGTCCGGTAAAAGCGGCGAGGCTATGGCGGATATTTTAAAAAGCCGCCGCTACCGCGTTAAATCGGAGAGCGCGGACGGTTTCATCAATATGGCCGCCGGGAAAAACCGTTTCTCCCCGCTGGGCACGTTCCTCACGCACCTGAGCCTTATCCTTTTTGTGCTGGGGTTCCTGGTGACCGCCGTCTGGGGCTTCCGCCACGCCGCGTTTCTCGTCGCGGAAGGCTCTCGAGAGGATGTAGGCCACGGTACCGGTCTTTCCCTCATGCTGAAGTCGTTTGAAGATGAGTACTGGCCGGACGGACGCCCTAAGGACTTCCGCAGCGAGGTAGTCCTTTATTCGGAAGGACGTGAAGTGGCGCCGGCGCTGGTACGGGTGAACTCCCCCCTGAGCTATCACGGCGTCAACTTTTATCAGGCAAGTTTCGGGACGGCCCTGAGGTTGCAGGTGCGGGCCGCCGGGGAAGACGTCTATAACGGGAGTTTTCCCCTGACCCAGACCGTCTCCATGGAAGGCGTCGTCCGGTACGCCGGTAAACTCGAGTTGCCGGAGGCGGGGATAACGGTGCTGTTGCTCAGCCAGGCTTTCAATGGCGCGGACCCGGTTATCCGTGATAACGAGGTGGGCGCGCTGGTTTACCGCGATGGCACCGCTGACCCGGTGGCGTCCGAGCTGCTTGAGGCGGGCGTCCCGCGTGATATCGTCGGCTTGCAGTTTACTTTGGTCGGCCGGGAGCAGTTTTCCGTTTTCCAGATATCCTATAATCCCGGCATCGTCCTGGTCTGGATAGCCTGCGGCTTCTTTATCCTCGGCCTGGGTCTGGTCTTTTATCTGCCCTACCGCCAGCTGTGGGTTCTCGTTGAGCCTTTTGATAAGCAGTCGAGCCGGTTGACGGTCCGTGCCTCGGGCCGGTCAAGCCCTGGCCTCGACGAAATTAAAACCCTGCTGCAGCAGGTCAATAGCAAATTGCGTTAAAAAATAACGGAGGTGGACTATGGATACCCTGGAATCAATTACGCTTATTGCTGGTATCATCGCCCTGGCGGTCTGTCTCGTGCTTTCGCTGGGTTCTCTCCTGATGAAAAAACCCCTGGTGAAAACGGTGTCCGGCGGCAATCAGCCGGCCGTGGAAAAACGCGTTTTTTCCCGCCTTGGCTTTTACTGGATCATCGTCGCTGCGCTGGCGCTGGTTTTTATCACTGTCTCGATTATCGCCCGGGCCATCGCCTCCGGCCACGGGCCGTTTTCGAACATGTACGAGTTTTCCGTGGCTTTCTCCTGGGGTATCGTGGCCGTTTGTCTTTTCTTCTTGTGGCGTTATCGTATCACGATTATCGGGGTTGTTGGTTTTATTCTGGCATTAGCCATGCTTATTTTCGCCAGCACCCTCCCTTCCCGGGTCTTGCCCCTGGTGCCGGCTTTACAGCAGAGCGTTTTGTTGAGCGTGCACGTGGCTTCGGCGGTCATTTCCTACGGCTCGCTGGCCGTGGGTTTCAGCGCCGCGGTGATATATCTGCTGGTGCGCAATCGCCGCGTTGCCTGGCTGCCCCAGCCGGAGCTCCTGGAAAATATTAGCTACCGCACCGTCATCGTCGGCTTCCCCTTCCTGACTCTTACCATCATTCTGGGCGCGGTCTGGGCGAATATCGCCTGGGGAAGGCCCTGGGGCTGGGACCCCAAGGAGACCGCCAGCCTGGTGACCTGGCTGATTTTTGCCGCCTATCTCCACGCGAGAGTTATCGCCGGCTGGCGTGGCACCCGCAGTGCCCTGCTGCTGGTGATAGGTTTCCTCGCCATTCTTTTCACGTTTTTCGGCAACTATATCTTCAGCGGACTGCACAGCTACGGTTAGATTTAGCGGAAATCCATCCCCCTGACCCCC
>CAYXOZ010000088.1:0-6376 GCA_964467135.1 uncultured Dehalococcoidaceae bacterium | reverse complement strand
GGGGTGAGGTCACTAAAATGAAATAAACGCAAACGGAATCTAAGAATAACGCATCAACGGCTGGCTGGAACAGGGTGAAAGATTAATTGTGTGATTTCAGATACCACGCAGGGCGTTACGCAGGGCTTCTTCCGAATCCGGTGTCGTCACCGCGATTATCTGGTCGCCAGCTTGAAGGACGGTATTAGGTAACGGGGTACGGGCGGTCCCCTCATGCGGGATAATAAGCGCCAGATTACTCTTTTCGGGCAGCGAGAGCTCTTTAACGGTCTTGCCCACCGTGGCCGACTCCGCGGAAATTTTCACGTCGACGACGACCAGTCCCTTTTCATCGATGGTAAGCAGGTGTGTCAGAGGATGGGTCGGCACTTCCCGCTCAATCGCCTCCAGGATAAGGTCGGTACTACTGATAGTGACATCCACACCCAGTTTCTTAAAGATGGCGGCATTCCGCGGGTTACGCAGGCGGGCGATAGTGCGGGGGACATTATGCTTGTGCTTGGCTACCTGGCAGGCCACCAGATTATCCTCATCATCACCCGTCACGGCCACAAACATATCCGCCCGGCCGGTGCCCACCTCGGCGAGGGTAGCGGCCTCACAGCCATCGCCGCGGTAGCAGACGCTGCCGAGCTCGTCGGTAATGGTCTTACAGATACGGGCGTCCTTCTCCAGCACGAGGACCTCATGTCCCTCATTAAGCAAGGCTTTGAGGAGGTAGTAGCCGAGGCGTCCGCCGCCGACAACGATGATATACATATTATTTTTTACCAGGACCTTCTATTTTCTCCTGGAGCAGCTGCGAAAATACTTTGGTGGGACTGAGCGTTTCCAGACCCAGAGCGCTATACATCTCTTCGCGGAGGGGGTCATAGATACGGCAGACCACGCGAGGGACATTAAAGATATATTTGGCGATCTGACACGCCATCACATTGCGGTTGTCGCCCTGAGTCAAAGCCACGAAGACATCGATATCTTCAATACCCGCCTTCTTCAGAGTTTCCTCATCGATGCCATTACCGAAAAGGGCGGTGCCGTGGAAGGAAGGCGGCAGGCGACGGAAACTATACGTATCGATGTCCAGGACAGTAATTTCATGACCGTCTTCATCCAGCAAAGAAGCGAGCCTGGCACCGACCCGGCCGCACCCCATTATCAATATTTTCATAAAAAGGCCTTATTTTGCCACGGTACTCTGCTGGTAGAGTATAACGGGACAGGGAGAATTTTTCAACACGTAAGGCACGACATTACCCAGGCTGAACTGCCCGAAGCGTTGTTTATAGGCAATGCCCATTAAAATCAGACTGACACCCCTTTCCACAGCCTCATCAACGATGGCAGGACCGACCTCGCGCGCCTGAAGGACATCAGTCTCAACCTCGTAGTCCTCGGCTTCGGCGACAGTCTCAACCTTATCGAGGATTGCTTCAGCTTTTTTTATCTCGGACTCTATTTCGGCATCAAGAGGCAGGGCGCGCTTGATAGCCACCACGGAAACCGCCCAGACTTTGCCTTTATCCCTCTTGGCCAAGCGGCAGGCGAGTCTTACCGTCTCTTCGTCCGCGTTTGAGCCGGCGACCGGCACGAGGATCTGCTTGAACACTTAGACCTTCCTGACCATCTAATGATTAAACCGTGCTATTATAACCTTATTGTCAAAAATCCACAACACCCTATTGACGGCCGAGCTTTTCTCCGGGTCTTACCTCCCATTCCTTCGAAGGTTTTTGAGAAAAGCGACGATAGAGATAATAGATAAAGTAGATAATCAAACCGCCGGCCATCCAGCTCAAGCCAGCCCAGCGGCTGAACGGTTGCGTCACCAAAACGACTATCCATATACCGGCGGTTGCCAGCAGGCCCAAAATCGCCGTCAGCGGTAAATCCCTTCCCCACACATGAATATTAAGCCTCAGTTTAAAAGGTCGGGTTAAATCCGGCTTCTTTATCCTCAAACTTAAGATGGCGGCATGGGCGAAGGCGAAACAAAGCAGTGACCCGAAAACATAGAGAGCGCCGAGGTCGGCGAAGAAATTGGGACTGGTGAACCCGGGGATGAGCAACATGAGAGCGATACCGCAAAACAGGATGATGGCGAAGTACGGCGTCCGGAAACGCGGATGGATTTTGCCCAGGGTCGCCGGTAATTGTTTGTGTGATGACAGGTTATAAGTTAAGCGTGAGATTCCCAGTAGTCCGGCATTGGTAGCGGTGAACAAGATAGTGGCAGCCAGCACCGCCACCAGGGGTTTAAAAATATCCCGCAGCGTTTCCGAGGGAAGATTGGCGGCGATGCCGGCGATGGGGTCGCGGGCCCAGCCGTTAACGGGGTCTCCCAGTACCTGCGGCGTCATCGCGGAAAGGGCGACAATAGATATACCAGCGAAGAGGACAATCACAACGATAATCATAAGAACGTAAGCCTGAGGTATTCTTGCCGCGGGTTTACGAGTTTCTTCAGCCAACTGAGAGACCGTTTCCACGCCCGTAAAACAGAGCGCGGCGATAGCAATTCCCAGTATCAGGTTAGGCGTGGTCGGCCAGTTCCCCGCCCCAAACATGTTCTCGATCAAAACAGAAGGGTTGACACTTAATATCAGCACGATACCCAAAACTACTATCGTTACCTGGGTAGCTATATCCAGGAAAATAAAAAATATGTTCAAAGTAGTCGATTCTCTGACACCGAGGACATTGAGAACCATGAGAAAAGCAATTATCCCCATAGCGAAAATAGTGCTTACCGACGCTTCATTCAACACAGGCCAGAAATAAGAAAGGTACGGAGGAATAGTGTAAGCGGAAATTGCCATAGTGGCGATATAGCTTAACATCAGCGCCCAGCCGGCGATGAAACCGACGAGGTTATTAAAACCGTGACGGGCAAAGCTGGCGGAGCCGCCAGCCTCCGGGATCATGGCGCCGCCTTCCGCATAGGTAAGCGCATTAAAAATGTAAATTAGTCCGGCGACGGCCAGCGCAACAGGTGTCGCGCCGAGGGCCACCAGGGCGACGATGCCCAGGGCATAATATATGGAAGAGCCAACATCGCCGTAACCGGCGCTGAAAAGGGCAGGAACGCCCAAGACCCTTTTCAGGTGGAATCGTTTGATGCGCCGGGGGCGAAAGACTCTATCGCCTGGTTTAAGGGGTAAATTATCAGGCATATCTCTTCAATAGAACTGATTATATTACAAATCGGTAACTATCAACAAATACACTTTTTCTTGGTTCAGTTCGTTTTAAATGGTTATTCCACGCTCACCCCCTTGCCCCCTCTCAAACAGCATCTACATGTATTTTGGGACATCAGTAAGTTTGAGAGGGGGAGAGAATTTGAGAGGGGGCTTCGCCCCCTCTCCCTTAAACTCCCCTCTCCAGCCGGAGATATCCATAATAGCCCATAGATTTCTTAGCTGGAGAGGGGACAAAGGGGTGAGGTATTCACGTTCTACCAGATACAAACAGCACCTTTTTCCGGTTGGGAACATTCATCCGCTTTTAGCCGATGACTTCTGACTTACGCTGCCCAACTTGACAAATGTAAACTATTATTACTATAATTATGCCAATTGGCATTTAATTTGCGGAGACAGCGGTAGGTATGCTGATCAGGACAAGAGTCTTCGAAATGGCCAACGGTAAATACCATAACCTCTCGGACCTAGCCGTGGCGATGGGGTTATCGGTAAGCCAGGTATACCGGGTGAGGGAGGGGAAAAGGGGCATTAACGAAAAATTCATCGTCGGGGCGAAGAGAGCCTTCCCCGATTACCGCCTCGACGAGCTATTTTACTTCATCAACGGACAGCCGTCCACAGAAGAAGAAACGCCTATCATTAAAGCTTGATATTATATCTCCATGTCCTCGGGCTCAATCTTGCGCAACGTTTCCGTGCTTTCCATGCGGTCGATATAGAGCACCCCGTTGAGATGGTCGGTCTCGTGTTCCAGAGCCTGGGACAGTAAACCTTCCGCCTTGATACGGACGGGCTTGCCGGCAAGGTCGAGGCCTTTGACCGTGACCGACTCCGCCCGGGTCAACTGCCCCACATAGCCCGGGATGCTGAGACAGCCTTCGCTAACGAGTCGCTGACCCTTGCGACGGGCAATTTCCGGGTTTACCAGGATAATGTCTTCTTCTTCCGGCAGGCAGATGACCGTAACACGCAGAGACACACCCACCTGGGGAGCGGCGAGACCTACCCTGCCGGGCTCGGCGTGGAGAGTCTCGCGCATATCGGCGACAAGCTTTTTAATAGACTTATCGACAGCGGTGACGCGCTTCGCCTTACGCCTTAAGATGGGGTCGGGTAAAGTACGGATAGGCAGAACCGCCATGGACACTCCTTTAAACAACGGCTTCATTTAAGTTTACTGGACAAGCCCCATGGGGTCAATATCTGTAGTCCAGCCATGCGGGAAAGACAAAGGCGACAAAAAGGACGACAGACCGGGACCGCGCAGGATGAGGTGCCAGCGGAACCGTCCCCTCAGGCGGTGGATAAAGGCCGGGGCGGGACCGATGATATCGATGCCGGCGACGCCCCTGGCGGCAATCTCCCCGAGGAGCCGATTTTTCATTTTTTCCGCCTCGCGCTGGCAGGCGGCGTCGTTGGTATGGATAAAGACCAGCCGGGCGAGGCGGGTGAAGGGGGGATTATGGAGCTGCCGGCGAAAGGCGATTTCCTGCTCGTAAAAAGAAGCATAGTCGTGGCGGGCGGCCGCCTGAATGGCGTAGTGCCCGGGAGAAAAGGTCTGGATAATGACCTTACCGCCTGCCCGCCCACGCCCTGCCCGGCCGGCGACCTGGCTCAATAATTGGAAAGTGCGCTCCCCGGCGCGGAAATCGGGCAGGTTGAGCGAGGTATCGGCGCTGACCACCCCCACTAAGGTCACCGAGGGTATATCCAGTCCCTTGGCAACCATCTGGGTGCCGATAAGGATATCCGCCTGGTGGTTGCGGAACTTTTGTAGAATCTCTTCGTGGGACGTCTTTCCCGTAATAATATCGCTGTCCCAGCGGAGGCGGCGGGCGCGGGGAAAAGTAAAGCCCGCTTCCTGCTCGAGCTTTTGCGTGCCGGCGCCCAGGAATTTCAACTGCGGGCTTCCGCAATTGGGGCAGACCTGAGGCACGGGGGCCTTATAGCCGCACTGGTGGCAGGTAAGGACATCCCCGACGATATGCTGCGCCAGCGGCACCTCGCAGCGGCGACAGCGCAGCACGAAACCGCAACTCCGGCACTGAATGAAAGTGGCGGCGCCGCGGCGGTTGAGAAAGAGAATCACCTGCTCCCCAGCGGCGACGGCATCATTGATAGAGGACGAAAGCGACCGGCTGAACATGCTGAGGTTGCCCGCTTTAAGCTCCTCCCGCATATCGACGACCTCGACGCGGGGGAGGGGTGAACCGGCGGTAGGGACAACGCGCTGGGGCAACTGTAATAATGTGTATTCGCCGTTTTGCGCTTTAAAGTAAGTCTCCACATCCGGGGTGGCGCTGCCCAGCAGGACTACCGCACCGGTCGTTCCCGCCAGCTTAATCGCCACATCACGGGCATGGTAATACGGCGAGTTGTCCTGTTTATACGTCCACTCGTGTTCCTCGTCGATGACTATCAGGCCGAGGTCGGGCTGCGGGGCAAAGACGGCACTGCGCGACCCGATGACAACGTCAAACTCACCGCGGCGGATGCGGTGCCACTCGTCATACTGCTCCCCAAGGGAAAGCCGGCTGTGGAGCACCGCCACGCGGCGGGGGAAACGGGAGGCAAAGCGCTCGATGGTCTGGGGCGTCAGGGCGATTTCCGGCACCAGGACAATGGCTTTCTTACCCAGCTTTATAGCCTCCGCCAACGACTGTAGATAGACCTCGGTCTTGCCGCTGCCGGTAACGCCGTGAAGTAAAAATACGCCAGTAGTTGCTTTATGTAAAGCAGATGTAACGGAGTCGAAAGCGGCCTGCTGGGCGGGGGTGAAAGCCAGCGGAAAAGAAGCCTGGATGTTATTATAGGAAATCGGTTCGCGGCGGACTTCCATCTCCTGAAAGACCGCCAGTCCGCGGCGAACCAAGGCGTCGGCGACAGATTTGCCGCTACCCGTCTGACGGCGGGCTTCAGACCAGGCAACCGGCGTTTTTCTCTCGATTAACAAACTGAAAAGGGCGGCCTGTTTCGCCGGCAGCCCGGAGGCTTTACTAATATCTCCGGTCAGACTCAGGTAAAGCTCTTTTCTGGGCTTGATTCTAATGGGACCCAATTCATAGGTACGGGTAAGCAGACCCTGCCGGACCAGTGAAGAGACAGCGGCGGAGGTTTTTTTCTTGCCGAGGGCTTTCTCCAGCTTTTTCAGCTCCACCCTGCCCTGCCCG
>CAYXOZ010000087.1:2948-6400 GCA_964467135.1 uncultured Dehalococcoidaceae bacterium | reverse complement strand
TTCGGCGGCACGAAAAACCGCCAGAGCCCTACCATGACCATGCTGAGCAATAAGCAGGTCCCCGGATGCAATTACTATATAGAGCCCGGCTGGATTTACGGTATCCCCGACCCCAATCCCAGCCTCCATGAACACGTCCATGACTTTGATGAGATCGTCATGCACTTTGGCGGCGACTACCGAACACCGCAGGTGCTCGGCGGTGAGGTCGAATTTTACGTCGGCGGCCAGCCCATCGTTTTTAATACTTCTACCACTTTTTACCTTCCCAAAGGCACTCCCCATGGCCCCGTCATCTGGAAACAATTTCAATACCCCCACATGCAAATGGCGATAATGTGCGGCACGGGCACCATGGGGGAAGCCTGGGGCGAAAGCGGTATCAGAGAGTTAAAAAATAAGCTGCCGGTAAAGACCAAAGACTTTGATTACGAGCAGTACGTGGTGCGTAGCCCGATTCGTGAGGCGGGTGCGGATGGCGCTCTAACCTACATGAGTAGTCTGCAGGTGCCGAGTGCTAAATACCATGTTGAGTATGGCTGGATAACTGGACAATCTGCTTCTAGAATTGAAGGCATCAAGGAAATGGAACATCGGGACAATGATGAAATCATCCTCAATCTCGGTGGTGACCCGGCAAATCCTGAAGACCTTGGCGCCGAGATGCAATTTTATCTTGGCGGTCAGATATTAACGTTTAGTACCACCAGTACGCTTTTTATCCCGCGTGGCGTTAAGCACCGGCCGCTGCGTTATACAAAATTCCGCAAACCCCATATATTCATCGCGATTATATGTGGCGCAGGTACTTTGAAAGAAGCTTAAGGCGATAGCTTTCTTAACAAATATAATGGTCAGAAAAAGGAGAGCTACTCGTCCTCTTCCTCTTCTTCTTCGTCGGGCGGTGCGGCCTGGGTGGTCTCCGCGGCGGCGCGCGGCAGCAGGACGTTCATCCTGCCGCGTTTCCGACCCGCCCGCGGCGGTAGCTTACCGATGGCCTCCCGCAGGTTTTTGAGCGCCTCCGCCTGGCCCTCTTCCGCCTCGATGATAATGCCGTCCACCCCGGCGTCCCAGAGGACTTTAAGCTCTTCTTCGGTGATACCGGCAGGGACCGGCACTATCAGGGGTTTTGAAATCAGGTTCGCCAGGTGCTGGAATATCATGAGCTGGTGCCATACCAGCGGGCCTTTTTCTTCGGGGGTGAGGGTCAGGAGCACGGCGTCCACCGGCAGGTCGTTAAGGGCCCTGAGCAGACCGTCGTCCAGGGACGAGTCCACTTCCAGTATTTTACCGACTTTGCTGTCTTTAGAGATGGCGTTAATCTGGCTGGCGGCTGAGAGCAGGATAAAGTCGGCCCCCGCCTCCGCCCCCTTTTTGTTCTCGTCGTCCTCGTCGTAGATTCCCCAGGGTATGTCCGGCAGCGACGACGCTATTTTCTGGAGGGACCTGGCGGTCAAAGCCGTTCCGCTGAAACGCAGCAGGGCCGCATCTACGCCAGCGAAATCATCCCCATTTAGCGGATTCCCGGCGTTCACCGCGGCGATAATTATCATTTTTGGGGGTTGCTCGGTCGGGCGGGTGGTCCGGAAGCCCATCGGTGTTGCCGTCACCCGGGACGCTTTCTGGAATTTATCGATAAGTCGGCTCATAGGCTCCTTTACTGCTGATAATAATATTATAGGCAATAGCCCTCTCAACTTCAATACGGCCGGTCCGGATTGCGGGTTGAGCTTTCCCCGGCAATTTTTAATGTTTTATTTATACTTTTTAACGCGGATTTTATGCCCGTTTATCAAGAAATGTTTACTATAGATTGAGGAAAGCAACCGCAGCGGAGGACGGCCTTGATTAAGACGGTCATCAGGATAAAGAACGATATGGTGATGGTGTTCGACGAGGACGGCGAGCAGCTGCCGGAATACCAGGGGCCTTACGATGATGTGAAAGAGAAAATCCTGGCGGATGCCCCGGCCGGCTCGGTCTTTAATCACTGGTTCGGGCACTCCCTGGAGCCGGAATCGGTCAACGGGAGCGCCTGGTGAAAAATCCCGTGGGAGCAGGACAGCCGCGTCATGTTGAGGGGAACGGTGCCATGTTGAACACCCGGGATGTCGCCCGTATCTTTAACGTCCACCCCGCCACCGTCCGCCGGTGGTGCGAGCAGGGTAAAATAAAGTCCGCCCGCGGTCCGCGCGGCGTCCGCCTGTTCAAGCGCGAGGACATCGCTGTCGCTTATCTGGATAGAAGCATCCGGCATTACCTGAAAAATATCTAGGCAATCCCCTTTTTATTTTCTAGCATTTTTCTCCATTTGGTCATTTTTTTACGAAAATTCCCCATTTTGCGTTTTAGTTTTAACGTTTTATACGTTTGTGCGTATTGCCAGAAGGCACATTATATGCTAATATTTTCCTGATGGCATACAAGTCTGCCCGGGTTGTCGATTCAAAGAAGACAGATGATAGGTCTGCCGGGGGTCGGCCGCACTCCGGCGGGCAGTTACCGGCGACGCCCGCGGTCCCTGAAGACGCGGCGAATAAAGCTCTCTCGAAGTTGTCCCACGATATCCGCACCCAGCTTTATATCATCATCGGCTTCGCCGAGCTGATGCTCGAAGAGGTGCCGGGCAAAATAAACGATGAGCAGAGGCGTAACCTCAACGACGTCCTGACCAGCGGCAAGCGTTTGCAGGACCTGTTGAACGATATCGTCACGCGGTCTAAAGGCACGCAGAATCGCAAGGGACTTTGATGGCGAAGAAAATACTCGTCGTCGATGATGAGCCGGCTCAGCTCAGAATGACGGAGCAGGTTCTGGCCGGGCGGGGCTACGAGGTCTGTAAAGCCGGCGGCGGGCCGGAGGCTTTGCGGATTCTTCTGGAACGCAAACCTGACCTCGTTCTGCTCGATGTTATGATGCCGGAAATCGATGGCTGGCAGACCTGCCGACTCATTCGCGAAATGAGCGACGCCCCCGTTATCATGCTGACCGGCAAGCGCTGCGCGGAGGACGATATCGTCCGCGGGCTCGAGTGCGGCGCCGATGAGTATCTCGCCAAGCCGGTCGGTAACCGCGAGCTTTTAGCCAGGGTGCGGGCGGTCCTGCGCCGCGCCGATTCGCTTTCCGGCAATAAAGAGCGGAAAAAAGTCCGCTTCAGCAACGATTATCTTACCGTGGATGTCTCCGAACGTAAAGTCACCGTGAACGGCAAGAAGCTGAAGCTGACGCCGCGCGAATTCCGGCTCCTGGCGCTGCTCGTGGAAAACAACGACCGCGTCCTTTCGCACCAGCAGATGCTGGAGAGCGTCTGGGGCTGGGAATACATCGATGACGTCGATTACGTCCGGATTTATATTTCCCATCTGCGTCAAAAAATAGAACCGGACCCCTCCCGTCCCCGCTATATCCTCACCGAACCGGGCGTCGGCTATTGTTTCCGCGGCACCAGCTAG
>CAYXOZ010000087.1:0-2848 GCA_964467135.1 uncultured Dehalococcoidaceae bacterium | reverse complement strand
CCTTTGCTCATTTTGCCGCAACTTGCTATAATCCTTGCAGGTATTTTTTCATCATAGCCGGGGGGAAAGCTTAAACAATGGCGGTCCAGGTCGAGTTTCTAAAGAAGCTGCCGTACTTCGCGGGGCTGAACGACGCTGTGCTCGAGTCCATCAGGAAGTACGTCTTCGAGAAGAAGGCCGAGCGCGGCGAGACGCTCTCTTTCGAGGGCGAGCCCTCCGATGTCCTTTATTTCGTCTTCAGCGGCGTCGTCAAGGTATTTAAAACATCCGCCGACGGCAAGGAGCAGATTTTCCGCATCATCCGCCCCGGCGAGTCCTTCAACGATGTCCCCGTTCTGAGCGGCGGCGTCAATCTGGTCAGCGCCGAGGCCATGGGCCCCGTCGTCCTCAACAGCATTAAAAAGAAGGACCTGGAGACTATCATCCGGGAAAACCCGCCGGTCGCCCTGAACGTTATCCAGGTGCTGTCCCGCCGCGTTGAAGAGCTGGTGGCGCTCGTCGAGGATTTTTCCTTCCGCCACGTTACCAGTCGCGTCGCCAAGATGCTGCTCGAGTACGCCGACCACCGGGCCGGTGACGGCCCGCGCCTTACCCAGCAGGAGATGGCCGCGATGATAGGGACCGCCCGCGAGATGGTGGGCCGGTCGCTGAAAAACCTGGAAAACGAAGGCACCATCAAGATGGAGCGGAACCGCATCATCATCGCCGACCCGCAGGCGTTAAAAGCGTTGGCCGGCGTTAGTTAGTGAGAGAAATGTCGCAGACAATCTTCGGAACAGGCGTAAAATGTTACTAGGTAATTGATATGAAAGAGATGCCGATAATCGACCCGGAAAAATGCCAGGGCTGCGGGTTGTGCGTTGATATTTGCTCTTGCGGCGCCCTGGTTCTGAGAGAAAAGACGGTCACGTTACAGGATACCGAACGGTGCGGCTGGTGCACGCTTTGTGAGCTGGTATGTCCCTACGGCGCGATAAGCTGTCCCTTCGAGATAGTCATTGAAGACGGCGACCAACCTTAAGGTCGCTTCCTAAGATTGCAGTTACTCATGGTTTTCTTGCCCGTTTTTCCTTCATAATTGCTTCATATTTGTACGCTAATATATTGGGATAAAAGTCATATACAGTCAGCTAGGCTTGAACTAGAATATTATCATGGTAGAGGGGGTGTGTGAGATGAAACAGAGGGTCAAAACGAAAGTTGAAGAAAAACCGGTTGAACCGGTTGAACAATGTCACCATTACTGGGTGATTGAGGTTGCCAATGGTCCGTCGAGCATCGGGAAATGCAAGTTTTGCGATGAGACCAAACAGTTCCTGAACGCTTTCCCGGATTTCAACCCGATGCGGCGCCGGGGGAGTCCTTTAGACCTTCCCAGGTTGCCGGATGTGGAAATCGATAAAGAAAGCGAGTCCTGATTCCGAAGAAGACCATGGATGTTAAGGTTTATACGACGCCCACCTGAGGTTATTGTTATCAGGTCAAGAGCTTTCTTGACGGGTTAGGCGTGAAATATGTCGAGCACGATGTCTCCCGGGACCGTGACGCCGCCGAGGAGATGGTGGCGTTGACCGGCCAGATGGGCGTGCCGGTGACGGTCATCGATGGCGAGGTCGTTATCGGCTTCGACCGGCCCCGGATACAGGCACTCGTATCCAGCAGCGGCGAACGCAAACCGGTGCGCTTCGGTCTGAAAGTCGCTGACGCCGATAAGGTGGCGCAGCAACATGGCGAGGTCCCTGTTTTCGGGGCGGTTATCGGGGAGGTTTCTCCCGGCTCTCCGGGCGAGCGGGCGGGGCTTAAGGCGGGCGATATCATCACCAAAGTGAATGTGTGGCGTGTCAGTAACGCCGGCGACCTCGCTAAAGCCTTGCTGGGTCTCAAAACGGGCGATATCGTAACTGTCATGTTCCTGCGGGGCGCGGAAAACAGGAAATCGGAAATTGTAATATAGAACTGGCGGAATAACGGAAAAATGGGGGGGGCTTTATGCCCCCCTTTTTATTTTGTCCCCGTGTTTTCGATGAGCTTTTGCCCGTACTCGAGCAATAGCTTCCGGCGTTCCGCGGGCACCTGCTGCGTTTCCAGCCAGGCTTTCAGCGCGTCGAGGGGGGTGATGTTTTCCGCGGTGCGACTCCCCAGCCTCAGGCGTGTCTCCCTGGTGATGTCGCGGTTGATGGCATATGTGTGGGCTTCTTTGAGGGCGTCCCGGATTTCGTTATAGTGCAACTGCCCATCCAGCGTTGACGGCAGGCTGATGTTGAGCCGGACGATGGCGCCCTTGATTTTATCTTTCTGCGCGTTGATGGCGGCCAGGGCGGCGGCAGCAGGGTTGGTTTCCTCGGGTTTTAAGGCGACGTCGATGGTGAGAAATCGCCGGGCGTTAACTGAGTGGAATTGATAGGAGACCTCCCTTTTTCCCCCCTCCCCGCTGGTGATATCTATCACGTAAAAACCTTTTTCATCGTCCTCCTCCCCGAAATCGACCCTTTCCAGGCTGCCGGCGTAAACTACGGGCGGGTTCTCCGCGAGCACTTGGTGTTTGTGGATGTGCCCCAGGGCAACGTAGTCGTAAGCGGGATTGGCGATATTGCTGAGCAGCACGGCCGGTTCGTGGCCGATGGCCATGTATCTTTCCGAGCTCCTGCCCACCCGCGCGTCGCTCACCGGCACGTGCGCGGCCAGGATGGCGGGCAGGGAGGGGTCGAGGTCGGCGGCTTTAGCGCCAATGACCTGCGTCAGGACTTCCTGCATTTTCCCGGTGACCTGCTCGATGTTGAGGTTTTTCGAGTCCTCGCGACTCAGCAGGGCGCTGCGCCTGAGCCAGGGGACGGCGACCACCTGGATA
>CAYXOZ010000086.1:0-6523 GCA_964467135.1 uncultured Dehalococcoidaceae bacterium | reverse complement strand
TACGTCGCCGCCAAAGCCGGTACGGTCATGTTCAGCAAGACGCTCGCCGGGGAGGTGGGTGCCCGGGGTATCAATATCAATATCATCGCACCCGGTCCGGGCGCCACCAACTTCCACCGGGTCAGCGGCGGCGACCCCCGCATGGCGGAACTCGTGGATAACCTGGCGAAAGCGGGCAAGACCACCACGCCGGAGGACATCGCCAATGCCGTGGCTTTCCTGGTCTCGGATATTTCATCGAAGCTCTCCGGCCAGGTACTCGAGGTCTCCGCCCCGCTGGGCGAGAGACGCGGCTAAAAACGATTAAAATCCATCCCCGTGACCCCCTTCCTTTTGAAAGGAAGGGGGAGATAGAGAAGAGGGGTTTCACCCCTCTTAGATGCCCCATTTGATATGTGTTTGCACGCCTCTCCTTAAAACGCTATACTTTGGTCAAATCGTTCTTCAGGAGGGAAAAAATTGGCGAAAAAGAAATACGGCCATCTGATAAAGAAGCTGGTCTATCACGAGCTGCCGGGCGGGGCGAAAGGTAAGCCGGAATACATTACCTGGCCCAAGGGCTCGGACCTGGAAGGGCTGAACGTCAGCTTCGTGTGGGGCTACCATAACAAAGTGGGACCCTGGGGAGTGGGGGGCAAGTTCGGTCACGTCCACCCCTACGGCGAGGTCTTTGTTTTCACCGGTCTGGACTATGATAACCCCAATACCCTGGGAGCGGAACTGGATCTGTTGCTGGGCGAGGACGGGGAAGAACACATCATCGCTTCACCTTCTATCGTAGTTCTGCCGGCGGGCGTGTCCCATATGCCGATGGTCACGAAGAAAGTGGCCAGGCCTTTCGGGTTCCTGGCGATTTCTGTCAACGCCGAAGAAAAGACCGAGGAACTGACCAAGCGCGGCAAGGCTTTCCCGCTTGCCAACAAGTATGGGGACTCGATTATCCGCATGGAGATGCGTGATATCCACCGCCAGAAGGGCGGCAACGCCGATTTCTTTGCCCATTGGAGCGGCAAAAATACGCCCGGCTTCCTGCTGAATTTTACCTGGGCTTTCCATACCGGCACCGGACTCTGGCATGAACACGACCCCCACGTCCACCCCAATGATGAAGCCCTGGTGTTCGTGGGACTCGACCCGGAAAAACCGGATTATCTGGGGGCGGAGATAGAGTTCCGGTTCGGAGAAGAACAGGAAGTGCACGTCTTCGATACGCCTTCGGTGGTCATCGCCCCCAAAGGTCTGGTCCACTGCCCGCTAATTACCAGAAAGGTGGACAAGCCTTACGCTTTTACTGCCATCTGCCTGGCCCACGAGCACGATACTACCTGGCTGGGGGCGGATAAACCGTTTAAAAGCCTGTAATTTTACGCGGGGAAAACTGATTAGGATGGGGAGGAAGCAAGCTTAACGTTTCCTCCCTTTTCTATGGAAATTAATATAAAATTCTGTTTTAAGATGTTATAATTAATTAACATACATATTCCGGCCCGGTGCATTCTGTAAGGAGAGTAGATGGAAATCGAGGATGTACGCAAGAACACCAAGCTGATTATCGACGGCGTTCTCTATAACATTGATGACGTTGATTTCACCAAGCCCGGCAAAGGGCGCTCCATCTATCGTCTCAGATTGAAGAATATGCGCGACGGCGGCGTTATCGACCGCACTTTCCGCTCGGGGGAAAAGGTCGACGAAGCCAGGCTCGATACCCAGGACGAGCAGTACCTTTACCGGGAAGGCGATAACTATATTTTCATGGACGTCAAGACCTATGACCAGCACCCCGTCCCGGGAAAGCTGCTCGGCATTAAAAAGAACTTCCTGAAAGAAGGCATGGAAGTGGTCATGTTGATGCACGGCGACGAGCCCATCGACGTCACCCTCCCCATCACCATCGACCTCAAGGTAATCGAGACCGAGGTGTCCACCAAGACCGCCACCATTACCCCCCAGATGAAGGGCTCTATCGTGGAAACGGGTTACCGCGTTGACACGCCGTCTTTCATTAAAGTGGGCGACGTCATTAAAATAGATACCCGCACCGGCAACTACGTCGAGCGGGTCTCCACCGGAAAGTGACGCATGGCCGAGGACGAGTCCGCCCGACTTTCCAGCCTTAAGGCCAACCTCAAGCGGCGTGCCCTGATTTCCGACCTTATCCGCGCCTTCTTTAAAGAGCATGATTTCCTGGAAGTCGAGACCCCCGTCCGCGCCCCCGCCATCGCCCCGGAAGAGTTTATTACCCCCTTTAAAAGCGAGGACTGGTACCTCGCCGCCTCGCCGGAGCTCTACATGAAGCGCCTGCTCGCCGCCGGCTATGAGAGGATTTTTCAGTTCAGCCATTGTTTCCGCAAGGGCGAACGCGGCCGCCGGCACAACCCGGAGTTCATTATGCTGGAGTGGTACCGCACCGGCGCTGGTTACAATGAGATAATTGAAGATATCGAGCAGATGATAAGTTCTGTAGCCACGGGACTGGGATTCAAGAATAAAATAGGCTATCAGGGAAACGTTATCGATATTAGTCCTCACTGGCCTCGTATTACTGTCAGAGAAGCTTATCTTCACGCCGCCGATTGGGACCCCGTGGTCGAGCCCGACTCCCTCCGGTTCGATACCGATTTTGTCATGAAAGTGCTCCCCTCCTTTTCCCCCCACCGCCCTACAGTTTTATTAGACTACCCCGCTTCTGTAGCTTCGCTGGCGCGCCTCAAGCCGGGTAATCCGCTCGTCGCCGAGCGCGCCGAGGTCTTTATCGGCGGTCTGGAGCTTGCCAACGCCTACAGCGAACTGACCGATGCCAGAGAGCAGGAGAAGCGCTTCCGGGAAGCGATAGAAAAGATAAAAAGAGAGCGGGGCGAAGAAATGCCCCTGCCGCAAAAATTCCTCGATGCCTTACCCCGCCTCCCGCCCTGCGGCGGGGTAGCTTTAGGCATGGATAGGCTCGTGATGCTTTTTTGCGACGCGGCCTCTATAGATGACGTTATGGCTTTCCCCGAGGAGGACGCGTAAAGGGGCGTCTGAGAGGGGTGAAACCCCTCTTTTAATCCTTCCCCCTCAAACAAAAGTTACCAACGATGTTGGTAAATATATCAGTTTGAGGGGGATTAAGGGGGAGTATAGTAGTACCGCAGTTTGCCGATGCCGCGAAAATACTTCTTATTGTTCCCTGAGCTTCCTTATCAGCCCCCGCAGTTTTTGCCACCAGTTATTCGCGCTTTTCACCCGTTCTTCCGGAACTTTTATTTCGCCGTAACGCACGCTTTCATACATCTTGGTAATATCGTCCATCGGCACGGTGCTATCGGGTACTTCCCGCTCCAGATGACTGGCGTATTCGCGGGCAGTCTCATGTTGCCGTCTCGGTATGCCGGAGCGCTTCCCTTCCCACATCACGTGACGGTATATCTCGCGGATATCCATCTCGCCTATAGCGTTCTCGTCAAAATGGTACTCCCGCACAAGTTCTTCTTTCCTTCTGAAAGGCATTTTAAGCAGTTCTTTCAAGTCGTTCATCAGTCCTTTCCAGCTAAATAGCGACTCGTGGATTTCCTCTATCTCATCACGGGCGCGCCGCTGGCGGATGCGGGAGACCGCCTTCGCCAGGATGAAAAGGACCAGACCGACGACCAAAGCCACCACGAACCATTTGATGGCATCCTGCACCCAGGGCGGTATGTTGGCCGGCGTCACTTCCGGGAATAACTGCCCCTGTCCGCCAGGGGTGATGTTATCCGTCGGCGCGGGTTCACCCTGTAACAGGCTTAAAAGGTACTTCAAAAGACGTATCAGCCATTCGAGTATGAAGAATATCGGGGTCAGGATATAGCCCAGTATCTTCCCGAAGAAACCACCGATGGTGCTCAAGGCGCGCGCGATGCTATGGAAAATATCCGGCGAGAAAATGCTGGCCAGACCGAACCCCACCAGCACCATCCCTCCGATGACCCCCAGCATTATCGGTAGCCAGCGCCAGACCGATGTCAGCGCCGCTTCTTCTTTAGGCATAGAACTGCGCATGATATAGATATGGCTGACGGCTATTGCCGTGAGACCGAAGAAGAAGAACGCCATGACATATAGCCCGATATCAGCGCCGAGCGCGGTGAAACGTTCCGTGGCCGAGCTTATCTGCCAGAGGATAATGAGTACGACCAGGGCGACCATGCCCAGGAGGAAAGTACGGTAGATATCCCGGAAATAGGAGGTCGTCTGCCCCAGGATGATGCCCCGCCACCAGAGATAAAGCAGCGCCGGTATCGCCACGACGATAGTCCCCGGACTGCTTAAGGTAGCTCCCAGCGTCCGCCCGACATATTCGAACCACCCCCCGCTCAGGAAGACGTAGTCGGCGCGGTAGTCCACCCCCAGCACGATTAAGATAAAGACCAGTCCTCCGCCGATAATGACGGCGCGGACGCGCCATAAACCCCATTCCTGCTTCAGGGCCTGCCTTGTCACCAGCAGCGAAACCGCCAGCGTGATGACCACCGATGCCAGGCTCAGGACCGGCCTGCCTCCGTGAAACGCCGGCCAGCTTCCCACCCAGGCCAGCCAGGGATAGACCCAGAACGACTCCATGAGCACCACCGCCAGGGGGTAAAAGACCGTCGCCAGCCAGTCGATGGTGCCCCGGCTTTTTACCGCATCCGTCATTTCTCTACCAGCCCTATTTCTTTGACTGCGTCCCAGGCCGCGGCGTCGCTGACGTGGTAGACCTTGAGGCCCCCGGCACTAATGTCCGGTCCTTCTTTGGATAACCCGCCTATTCTCACCAGCGCCACGCTGCGTCCCAGCCTCTGCAGGTCAAGTAGCGTCGCCAGGAGGTCGTCAGCGGGCTGCGCCGCCACGACGAGCAGCGTGCTGCCCCAGGGCAGTCTCGAGGCTTCCTGCCTTATGTATTTCGCCATGGGGATAGTATCCACCTGATGAACTTGGGCCAGCGCTTCCAGGATGTGCTGGAGCTGGTCGGGGTGACCGCTGTGGGCCACTTTCAGCATCCCCTGGGAAAAACGCGTTATCTGGTTGACGTGCAGGCCGACCCTGAAGCCGGCTTGGAGGGCTTCTTGAGAAATCGACGCCGCCGTGATGATGCCCAGCTCCTGTAGCTGATAGATGCTCCCCCACAGGGGCGCCCGGAGCGTGCGCACGTCCAGGAAAAGGCTGATGTCCACCGTGGTGGTCGGCTCGTACACTTTGGTCTGCAACCTGCCGATGCGCGCGGTGCTTTTCCAGTGGATGCGCTTCAGGCTGTCCCCGGAAACGTATTCGCGCACTCCCGCCGTGAGCACCGGGTCCTGGAAAAGGTGCCTTTTGAGGCGGATGTCCCCGAAAAGCTGCCGCGACGGTATGCCGAGCTTTTCCAGCGGCACCAGCCGGGGGTACACCAGGAGATAGTCGAGCTTATCGATTATCATTTCGCGGCGGAAAAATCCGAAAAGGTCGCCGGAGCGTATGCTCGTCGGCCCGAAGGTAAAGGCCCCCCGCTGTATGCAACGCATGGGAAAGCGCCGCTTGACCCGGTGGTACATATTGATGGGAAAGATGTTGCGGAGGGTGACGCGCTCTTCGGTGCCCACTTCGGCTTTACCTTTGAGTAACGTCACTTTTTCCGGGAGGTCGTCTTCAATCTGGATCCAGGGTAAAGGCAGGGGCTTGCGGTTGGTTATCTCTATCTCGTAGACTATTTCTTCCCCGAAAAACACCTGGTTATGGCTGAGCCGGCGTTTGTATTCGACCCGGTGGAGGCAGTATCTATTCCATACCCTCGCCACGATGCCGGTAAGCAAAAACAGGAGGCAAATCAGCGCCAGGGCGACCTGTTGCAGCGCCAGGCTGATAATCAGTATTAATGCCGCCAGCCACAGCCAGTAGTCGCCCCTCATCCTTTACCCCTCCCCGGGCATCTCTTCTACCGGTACGGCCACGGCGTCTATTATCTCTTTGAGGGTCTGTTCGGCTTTCTGCCCGCGCAGTCGACTCTCCGATTTGGGTATGATGCGATGGATAAGCACCGGCGTCACCAGGTACTTGACGTCGTCCGGCGTGACAAATCCCCTGCCCCGGATGGCGGCCAGGGCCTGTGATGCGTTGTAGAGCGCCAGCATAGCCCTCGGGCTCGCTCCCAGTTCCACGGCGGGGTTCTGGCGGGTGGCATGCACCAGGCGAATGATGTAGTCCTCGGTGTCTGCCGCGACGTGCACCTCGTGGCAGTCCCTTTGCATTTGTTGGAGGTCGGCGGTGGATACTACCGCCGCCAGCCCTTCCAGGGGGTCGCTGGCGCGGAAACGCGAAAGTATCAGGCGGTCGTCCTCGGCGCTGGGATAGCCTATCTGTATTTTCAGCAGGAAGCGGTCGAGCTGGGCTTCCGGCAGCGGGAACGTGCCTTCGAGCTCGATGGGGTTCTGCGTCGCCATCACCAGGAAGGGCCGGGGCAAAGCCCTGGTCTCCCCCTCGGTGGTGACCTGGCGCTCCTGCATGGCTTCCAGCAGCGCCGATTGCGTCCGGGGGGTGGCGCGGTTGA
>CAYXOZ010000085.1:2556-6549 GCA_964467135.1 uncultured Dehalococcoidaceae bacterium | reverse complement strand
CGCCCCCTCTCGCTACGCACTCCCTTTTAGTAGCGAACTTGGCTTTTAAGAGGGGTGAAACAGGGACGAAAATCCTCTTTAATCCACCTCTACAAAAGGGGGACAAAATAGAAGAGACCTATAAGAGAGAGCGAAGCGAGACAGGCTTAAATATAGATAAAAATAGGCGTGCTAAATAACTCCCTTTTCCCTAAGGTCCGCTATTTCTTGTTGACCCAGACCCAGCAGCCCGGCGTAAACACGGTCGTTGTCTCTGCCGGGAGAAGGGGCGGGGAGGTTATATTGCGCCGTTGCCCCGGAAAGTTTTACAGGGCTGGCATCGATAAATCTACCTATCTCCGAGTTTTCGATGAAAAAGCCTCTTGCTATTAGTTGCGGGTCCCGGGCAAGGTCGGCGGCGTCTTGTACCACCCCGGCCGCCACGCCATGCGATTGAAGCCGGCTCATTACCCCGGCGACGGTATGGTTTTTCGTCCATGCCCCTATCAATCTATCTAACTCAGCTTGATTCTCGATTCTCGCGGAGAGCGTGGCGAACTTTTTATCCTCCGCCCAGGTCGGGTTGCCCAGCGCCCGTTTGAGTCCCCGCCATTCCTCATCGTTAAAGGCCGCTATCGCACACCAGCGGCCTCCCCGGCACAGATAAACGCCGTGCGGGGCCGCGGTTTCCGAGCTATTACCGGATGGCTCTGATGTCCCATAGTCGAGCAGGTCTTTCATGACCTCGACCTCCGAAATATCGATGAACCGGCCCTCCCCGGTTTGCCGCCGCTGTTCCAGCGCCCCCAGCAGCGACATGGACGCGTACAGTCCGGAGGCGTGGTCGGCGAAGGAAAAGCCCGGCCCCAGGGGCGGCCCGCCCGGAAACGAGGTCAGGCGCGTCATGCCGGAAAAGGCGTGCACCGTCGGCCCGTAGCCGATAAAGTCGCGCCGGGGCCCCTCGTGGCCCATCAGGGACAGGCTCACCATGATGATATCCGGCTTGATTTTCTTTAGATTTTGATAGTCGAGTCCCCAGTTCGCCATGACGCGCGGGGAGAAGTTTTCCACCACGGCGTCGCTAACGCCCACCAGTTTTTTTGCCAGCGCTATCCCTTCCGGCCGGTTTAAATTCAGCGTAATACCCAGCTTGTTACGGTTCCAGGTATTGTAGTAGCCCCGGGAAAATTCATCGTCCGTCTCGGTGGATAAAAGCGGCTGGACCTTGATGATCTCCGCGCCGAAGTCCGCGAGAAGCCGCGTGGCGTAAGGCCCCGCCAGTACCCAGGTAAAGTCGAGGATACGAATGTTATGTAAAATCCTAATGTCACTTACCATAGCGTTAAAAACGAACCTAAGCTATTCGAGAATGATTTCTCCTAAAAAGGTCGTGTCTGTTTTTGTTTTATATACCTGCTCACCCCCTTTATCCCCCTCTCGAACAGTTACATTACAATCAACCGATAATTTTTCTGTTCGAAAGGGGGAAAGAGTTTGAGAGGGGGCTTCGCCCCCTCTCTCCTGCACTCCCCTCTCCAGCCATCGATATCTGTCATTTATTACCGGTGTCACCGGCTGGAGAGGGGTAGGGGTGAGGTTACTACCCGAAAACCAAAAACAATAACATCTATAACCGGTTTTGTCAACCCCCTTTTACATATGCTATAATTGATTAAATACTATAAGGATATCACCATGACCGCTAAACCCGTTAAAACCGATAAACCCGCTAAAGACCTCCAGACGTTCATCGAGAACGTCAACAAAAAAGACAAGTTGAACGGCCTCAAAATCCGCTTCGGCTTCACGAAACGCAAGCGGAAATAGTCATTTACCCTGGCCGCCTTCGCCGCCTACCTGAAAACGGCTCCTCCGCCGCGAAATCCGGCAGATAGCTATCCGAAGACTCCATTCCCTGCATCCAGCCGTTCTCGATGCCTAAATTCTCCGCCAATTTGACTACCTCGCGGTATTCCCCGAGCGTTATTTTGCGGTCGAGCTCTTTAAAACGGCGGGTGCGGTGGGCGGGGTAATACTGGGACATGATGCTTACCGCCACCTGCGGAGAGACATCCTCGACCAGCCATTTTAACGACTCCCCGCTGCCGGCGATACCATCAGGGAGAATCAGGTGGCGGACGATAAGCCCTTTATTGGCGATACCGTCCTCATCAACGGCAAGGTCGCCCACCTGCCGCTGCATCTCCTTAATGGCCGCCCGCGAGTGCTCAACATAGTTACGCACCCGAGAATACTTCCGGCCCATCTCATCGGACGCGTAACGAATATCCGCCAGGTAGATACTGATAACCCCATCGAGTTCCTTTAGTGTTTTAAGAGAATCGTAGCTGGAGGTGTTATAGACCAGCGGCAGGTTAAGTCCCCGCGGCACCGCCTCCAGTAAAGCACGCATAATCTGGGGGACGAAATGGGACGGCGTCACCAGGTTGATGTTGTGGCAACGCAGCTCGTTTTGCAGATACAACATATCTTCCGCCAGCACGCGATGACTAACCTCGTTACGCTGCTGGGCTTCATGGTCCTGGCTGATTTGATGGTTCTGGCAATAAACGCACCGCATATTACAGTTGCCGAAGAATATCGTCCCCGACCCCCGGGAGCCCGAAAGCACCGGCTCTTCGCCGCGATGGGCGCAGAACGAAGCAACAATCGGCAGAGGACCGGAATGACACGAGCCGACCTTCCCGGCAAGTCGATTAACGCCGCACTCCCGCGGGCAGATATCGCAAACGGCGAGTCGGGCTTCCAGCCGCGCCACGCGCTTCTCGAGCTCGCCCGAACGGTATAAAGCAATATATCCCGGCGCGTCAGCAGTCACGACTTTTTTCTCCTGACACCCAGCTTCAGCCCCTCGATACTAACGACTTCTATTTCTTCCCCCACCCCGATATCCCCCTCGACCGACCTGGCGCTCCAGTACTCGCCCTTAACTCTAACCGTCCCCTCCGGCTTGAGCGGTTCAGTTATCGTGCCGGTCACACCTATCATCCCCTCGCGGCCGGTCGATTTCTTACGCAGCAGACCGGGCACTATCGCTCGATGAACGATAAAAATAAAGCCGCCCATACCCAGGCAGATGATGAGCACAAGCACCCAGGTAATTTTAACGTGGAAGTACCAGAGCCCGAGCACAAGGAGCGCCAGCACCGCCACGTCATCCAGCAGCGATACCAACACGTACAGCCAGGCTTTACGACGGCTCATTGCGTTTTACCGACCATCTTTAACTTCCGCCCAGGGGAAATGCATCAACTGCCCCTGCTCCACAAGCTCCCCGACCTCGTGGCCCAACGTCCAGTCCTCCAGCACATCGATAATATGCGCGATATGGCGGTCGCGCTCCTCTCTGTCCCGCCATTTTACGTCCGTTAAGTCGGAGGCCCTGCCCTCGGAGGCGAGCCACTCGACCAAAGTTTCCCAGTTCTGATGAAGGGAAAGCAGGATATAGCCGTCTTTGCAAGCGAAGACGCGAAAGGCATTATTCCAGTGCAGGCTGCCCTGCCGGCGGGAGACGCTGGCATTATAAAAATACCGCGGCAGAACGAAATCCAGAGTGGCCGCGACACACTCCATGATAGAGATATCCAGATATTGGCCCCGGCCGGTAGCGTGCCGCTGCCAGAGCGCCAGCAGGATGCCGTTGACGGCGAACAGTGACGCCGCATGATAAGCCTGGTTACCGTAAAGCTTCAGGGGGGCATCAGGCTTGCCGGTAACGGACATCCAGCCGCCGAGAGCCTGGAGAGTAAGGTCGGAGGCTTTAAAGTCTTTATACGGGCCCTCCTGCCCGAAGGGAGTGATGGAGGCCATCACGAGGCGGGGATTAAGGCGACTCAGGTCTGGATAGCCCAGGCTGAGCGACGGCAAATAGCCCGGCGGAAACGACTCGAGAAGGACATCGGCGGTGGCTACGGTTTCACGAAGCGTCTCCCGACCAGCGCGGACGACCTCGGCGCCCATACCTGATAAAAGCCGTGAACAGAGCGCGCCTTT
>CAYXOZ010000085.1:0-2456 GCA_964467135.1 uncultured Dehalococcoidaceae bacterium | reverse complement strand
CGCAATAAAGCTTCCAGAGAGGCTTCGTCAAAGACCGGCAGCCCGCCCAACCTCTCGCGGGAAACCTCAAGAGTAGAAAGAGTCGTCTCAGAAGTCATATTCTTCGCAATCAAAAAAGCGGGGTCGTAGTCGAGGGCGTCAACGAAGAAAAACCGCGTCAGGTCGGGCAGCTCGGTCAGCTTCTTCGTCCGCTCCTGGACCAGCGGCATAATCTTACGGACATAGTCGACATCCAGCGGCCGTTTAACGCCCGCGGGCAGGCCCTCATCCAGGAAAGGCAGCGCCCGCTGCGTAAAATCGTCGAGAGAAAGGCCGCGGATATACACCCCGTTCATCCAGTCCAGCTTCTCGATATTAAAGACAGCCCCGGTCTTGCCGATACGCTCCGGCACGAAGCTATCGATAAGCTGCTGCCGACTCATGATTTCCGTCTTATCGTCCAGCGACCAGCCGATAAGGACCAGGAAGTTGAACATCGCCTCCGGCAGGTAACCGCGGTCGCGGTACTCCAGGATAGAGACGGCCCCGTGGCGCTTGCTCAGCTTGGCGCGGTCCGGACCCAGAATCAGCGGGGTGTGGATATAGTGCGGCGGCTCATAGCCGAGGGCCCGATACATCAGCAGATGACGCGGGGTGGAAGAAATCCACTCCTCGCCGCGGATAACGTGAGTGATTTTCATGGCATGGTCGTCAACAACATTAGCCAGGTGATAGGTCGGGAAGCCATCCGACTTCAACATCACGAAATCGTCGATAGTGCGGTTCTCGAAAACGACGTCCCCGTAGATAGCGTCCGTAAAGCCGGTCCGGCCTTCGTCCGGCACCTTAAAGCGCACCACGGGCCTGACACCTTCAGCTTCTTTGCGGGCGCACTCCTGGCGGCTCAAGCCCCGGCAGGCGCGGTCGTAGCCGGGCGGCTGTTTCCTGGCGACCTGCTCCTGGCGCATCTTCTCAAGTCGGTCGGGGGAGCAATAGCAGTAATAGGCATCGCCCTGCGCGACAAGGCGGTCGGCAGCGGCCTTATAGAGGTCGAGTCGCTGCGACTGAAAATAGGGGCCATAATCGCCGCCGACCTCCGGTCCTTCATCCCAGTCCAGACCCAGCCAGCGCAAACCCTCCAGGTGGGCTTCCAGCGAACCGGGGGCGATGCGGGCGACATCCGTATCCTCGATGCGGAGGATGAACGCGCCGCCGGTATGACGGGCAAAAAGCCAATCGAACATAGCCGTGCGCATATTGCCGACCTGCGGGCGGCCGGTAGGACTGGGGGCGAAGCGGACCCTGACGGGAGCGGTCATACTACCCCATTCTACCACCCATCAGCTATAAAATTCTATGGCGGACAACCCTCACCTCATCAACTAAGGTCAATCAGGCTTTGTCCTCTCCCATAAAGGGAGAGGAAGTTGGAGCGGAAAAAGCTATAGATAAAGATCCAGATTCTCACGGTCGCTACGCTCCCTCAGAATGACAAGAAAAGGCGGAGGACTTATAATGGGGTAAAGGCGAAAAAGCAGTCGGGAGGCCAGCGATGGAGACCGAGACAGAGACCGATAGAGTCGTGACGGGGAAACAGGGAGTGACGGTGGTGGTGAGCCGGAGGGTGTACCCGGGGCACGAGAAGGAATACGACGACTGGGTGCGACGGCTGATAGCGGCATCGGCGGAATCGCCGGGGAGCCTGGGGGTAACGCTGCTGGTGCCGGAGCCAGGCAAAACGGGCCTCCACCACGTCGTGATGCGTTTCGCGGACGAGAAATCGATGCACATCTGGGAGACATCGTACATCCGGCAGAAGCTATCGCACGAGGCGGACGAGTTTTCGCGGCGGGTGAGGCAGGAGGCGACGGGGCTGGAGACGTGGTTCAGCATACCGGAGTGCCCGGAGCTGGAGGCGCCGAAGCCGTGGAAGATGGCGACGGTGACGTTCCTGGCGGTGTACGTGCTTTCCACGGTCATCCTGCTGCTGCTGAAATGGCTTTTTAAAGGGATGAATTTTTACCTCGAGGGGTTCCTGGTGGCGGCGGCGCTGGTGGTGCTGCTAACGTGGGCGGTAATGCCGTTTTTAAGCCGGCACGTGTTTAGAAAGTGGCTGTATAAGTGAGAAGTTGTGACTTGTGACCTATTTCCCCTAACCACCTTCTATATTAAAGGAAATAAAATCTTAAAAGAGGCGGGTACATAAGTAAAATGAGTAATAGGGCCAAACAAATTAAGCAAATCAACTGTTTTGCATTTGCACCTTTACTTAACTTCACCCTTGATATTGACGAAGTTAAGTTGTCAGAAGGTAATAAAATTAGACGGGCAACAAAAAAAGAGCGAGAAATTATTAATCAATTTTCTAATCTTTATGCAATATCTAAATGGGGTAAATGGGATTTTGTAATTTGTACTAATGATAAACTAATTGAGACACAATTTCTTATCCCACTTTATCATGAACTTGTCGATAT
>CAYXOZ010000084.1:0-6563 GCA_964467135.1 uncultured Dehalococcoidaceae bacterium | reverse complement strand
CGCTCGACCCGCTGCTTAGAAGGCAGCCGCTCTATCCAGCTGAGCTACAGGGACGAGTTGACTCAATAAAAAATGTAGCACGATTAAGACACGGGGTCAATATACCTGCGTACTTTACTGATTGTTCTCCGGAGTATGTTTTTTAAAGTGTTTCACATGCCGGTAGATATAGAAGATGACGAGGGCGACAATTATCGCGATGATAACGGGGTCGAAGGGGCGCATCGCATTCCTTAGCTGTTCCCAGTGTTCTCCCATCAGGTAGCCGCCGTAGGCCAGGCCCGTGCTCCAGATGAACGACCCTGTAAACGTATAGACCAGGAATTTATAGATATTCATCCTGGCGATGCCGGCCGGCAGGCTGATATAAGTGCGTACTACCGGCAGCAGCCGCGAGACGAAGACCGTCCAGCCGCCGCTCCGTGTAAACCACCGGTCGGCGATATCAAGGTCGTGCTGGGAAATGAGGATATAGCGCCCGTACCGGTTCAGCAGGGGCCGTCCCGCCCACATGCCTGCGTAATAGGCGATAACCGAACCGACGGTGTTACCGATGGCTCCGTAGACTCCGGCCACCAGCGAGTACGTCGCGGGCAGAGCCTGCTCCTTGATGAGCATCCAGCCCGCCAGGGGCATTATCAGCTCGGAGGGAAAGGGGATACAGGCGCTTTCCACAGCCATGAGGGCGACCACGCCCGGCCATTGAATTAGATTGTAGGTGTGGGCGATGAAGTCGAGAATCCACTGTTCCAGAGATGCCACTATGGGAGTGTAACAAATACGGATTACAGGCGTCAAGCTACGGGCGGATATGTCTCCGCCGATAGCCCCTTAGCTTGACAATCAATCGTGGGTGGGCTAGTATTAAAGTTGGTTTCCTCGCCGAGACTTTAAAAATGCTATGCCGAGATTGCTTGATAAAATCGATAGTCCCGCTGACCTGAAAGGATTATCGCCGGCGGCGCTGGAAGAACTGGCTGCCGAAATCAGGCGCGAAATCATCAATACGGTTACCGTTACCGGCGGTCATCTCGCTTCCAACCTGGGCGTCGTCGAGCTTACTATTGCCCTCCACCGTGTCTTTGATAGCCCCCGCGATAAAATCATCTGGGACGTGGGGCACCAGAGCTACGTCCATAAGCTATTAACGGGACGGCGCGAACGCTTTGGAACACTACGCCAGTATCAGGGACTTTCCGGTTTCACCTGCCGCGAAGAAAGCGAGCACGACCCCTTCGGCACCGGTCACGCCAGCACTTCGATTTCCGCCGCCCTGGGTGCCGCCGTCGCCCGCGACCTCGCCGGAGGCGATAACAAGGTCATTGCCGTCATCGGTGACGGCGCTATCACCGCCGGAATGGCTTTCGAAGCGTTGAACCAGGCCGGCCACCTGGGCACCGGACTTATCGTCGTGCTTAACGATAATGGTATGTCCATCTCTCCCACCGTGGGCGCCCTGGCCAAATTGCTGAGTCGGGTGCGTTTCAACCAGAGTATCGGGAAAGCCAAAAGAAGGGGGAAAAAAATCGTTACCGCCCTCCCCCTGGGTAACAAGATATGGCGGCTGAGCCAGCAGATAGAAGGCAGGGTTAAAGGTTTCTTCGCGCCCACGCCGCTATGGGAAGCGCTCGGCTTTTCCTATATCGGGCCGATTGACGGCCACAACATCCATGACCTCGAGGCGGTCTTTACCCGGGCCAGGGACTATAGCAACCGGCCGACCCTCATACATGTTATTACGACCAAGGGCAAGGGCTATACGCCGGCGGAGACGAATGCCGTCTATTTCCACGGCGTGCCGGCTAAAGGAAGTAACTCCGAAAATATTCCGACCTACAGCGAGGTCTTCGCCCGGACGATGCTCCGGATGGCCCGCGAAGAGCCGCGACTCGTCATCGTCACGCCGGCCATGCCCGAAGGCAACTGCCTGAGCGATGTCGCCGCGGAGTTCCCGAATAGGGTCTTCGATGTAGGCATCTGCGAGCAGCACGCGGTCACCTTCGCCGCCGGCATGGCCACACAGGGCTATATACCGGTCGTGGCGATATATTCGACCTTTTTGCAGCGCGCCTTCGACCAGATAATCCACGATGTCTGCCTGCAAAACCTGCCCGTGGTCTTTGCCATCGACCGCGGCGGCATTGTCGGCGACGACGGCAAGACCCACCAGGGCACCTTCGATTTGTCCTACCTTACGCTGATTCCCCAGTTGGTCGTTGCCGCCCCCTGCGACGAAAACGAGCTCCAGCACCTGCTTTACACCGCGGTAAAATCAGGCCGCCCCATGGCGGTGCGTTACCCCCGCAGCCCCGGCCTGGGCGTGCCGCTGGACGCGGAACTCCATGAAATACCCATCGGTAAAAGCGAAGCCCTTCAATACGGCGAGGACGTGGCTATCCTCGCCCTGGGCGCCTCGGTAGCGCCGGCGGCGCAGGCCGCCGCTCAGCTTACGGCGCAGGGAATCGAGGCAACGGTCATCAACGCCCGTTTTGCCAAGCCGCTGGACACATCACTTATAAGCGACCTTGCCCGTCGCATTAAAAGAATCGTTACCGTCGAGGAGAATGTCCTCAGCGGGGGCTTCGGCAGCGGGGTCATCGGTTTTTTGCAGGAGTCCGGCCAGTGCGACGTTACGGTGAAAAATATCGGCATCCCGGACGAGTTTGTCGAGCACGGGGCCCAGGCGGTCCTGCGCGCCAAATATCACCTGGACGCTGAAGGGATTTTCCGGCAGGTGATGAAGATGTTCCCGGAATCGAACGCCAAGCCAGCGCTCCCGGTCAAGGATAAGGCGGAGACTACCTAGCAGGGTAGGGGAGTAGAGATAAACAAAGCGTTAAGCAGCAGTTAGGCGCCCCCGATTGGCGCCTGACGTTTTTAATACACGAAAGTCGGGAGCAATCTATGGATAAAATGACCATTAGAGACATTGAGGTAGCCGGTAAAAGGGTCCTGGTCCGCGTCGACTTTAATGTGCCCGTGGATGCCGGCACCGGCGCTATCACGGACGACAGCCGCATCCGGGCGGCCCTGCCCACCATCAAATACCTCATCGAACGTAATGCGAAGGTCATCCTGATGTCTCATTTCGGTCGACCCAAAGGGAAAGTGGCTAAGGAGTTCAGTCTGGCGCCGGTGGCCGAACGGCTTTCACAAATACTGGGAAAAAAGGTCCAGTTTACAGCCGATTGCATCGGGCCGGAAGTGGAGAAAGCCGTAGCCGCCCTGAAAGCGGGCGAAGTCCTCCTGCTGGAAAACCTCCGCTTTCACGCTGAAGAAGAGAAAGGCGATGAGAATTTCGCCCGGGCTTTAGCCCGTCTGGGTGACCTCTATGTTAACGACGCCTTCGGTACTTCTCATCGCGCCCATGCCTCGATAGCGGGCATCACCAGGTTCCTGCCGGCGGTAGCCGGGTTTCTCCTGGAAAAAGAAATCAATACGCTCGGCGGTCTCTTGAAGGATCCGGAACGCCCCTTCGTGTCTCTCTTCGGCGGCGCCAAGGTCAGCGATAAGGTCGGCATCTTAAAAAATATCATGGGCAAAGTGGACTGCCTGCTCATCGGCGGCGGTATGGCGGCGACGTTCCTGAAAGCCGGGTCTTATGAAGTGGGCGCGTCGGCGGTAGAGGTGGACAGTCTGGAGATAGCCGCGGAACTCGCTAAACAGGCGCAAAAAAGCGGGGTCAAATTGATACTGCCGCTCGATGTGACCGTGGCTGATAAAATAGATAGAAGCGCGGCGGGTAAAGTGGTCGCGGTTAACGCCATACCCGGGGATAAAACCATCGTCGATATCGGCCCCAGGACGGTCGAGATTTTTCGCAAAGAGCTGGAAAAAAGCCGGACGGTGTTCTGGAACGGGCCTATGGGCGTGCAGGAGATACCCCAATTTGCCAGGGGCACGGAGGCCCTGGCCAGGCTATTGCCCAAACTGAAAGGTAAAACTATCGTGGGGGGCGGCTCCACGGCGGAGGTCATCGACGCCCTCGGGCTTTCCGATAAGGTAACTTTCGTTTCCACGGGCGGCGGCGCCTCGCTGGAGTTCCTCGGCGGCGCGGCGCTGCCCGGTGTGGTATCATTACGGGACAAGCCATGAATAACCTGGAATTGATAAAAAGTATTTCCCGGACCTCGCCGGAAAAAATCGTTATGCTGGTCATCGACGGTCTCGGCGGCCTGCCCGACCCCCGTACGGGGAAAACAGAGCTGGAGACCGCCCGTATTCCCAACCTGGACGCGTTAGCGGCGCGGGGAATCTGCGGCCTGTCCGACCCCATTGCCCCCGGCATCACACCGGGCAGCGGGCCCGGGCACCTGGCGCTCTTCGGCTACGACCCCGTCGCGTACAACATCGGGCGGGGCGTGCTGGAGGCGATGGGTATCGATATCGAGCTGAAAGCGGGGGACATGGCCGCCCGCGGCAATTTTTGTACTGTCGATGCCAAAGGTATCATCACCGACCGCCGGGCGGGGCGGATTTCCACCGAGCAATGCGCCGGGCTTTGTAAACTGCTTGAAAGTATCTCGATAGAAGAAGTTGACATAAAAGTTGAACCGGTCAGGGAGCACCGCTTTGTCGTGGTGTTCCGCGGTAAAAACTTACGTACCGGGCTTACCGAGTCTGACCCTTCGAGGACAGGAGTCGCCCCGTTGGAGATAAAAGCGGAACATGCTTCCGCCAGGGGAACGGCCGACGTTGTTAATGAATTTATCGTTAAGGCGAAAAAAATATTAAAAAACCACCACCCGGCGAACATGATTTTGTTGCGCGGTTTCTCTAAAAAACCGCAAATACCCACCATGCAGGAAATCTATAAATTAAACCCGCTGGCTATCACCGTTTATCCCATGTACCGCGGGCTGGCCCGGCTGGTGGGGATGGCCATCGCCCCCAAGGACACCACGCTGGAAGAGGAGTTTAGAACATTAAAAACTAACTTTAAAAAATACGATTTCTTTTTCCTGCATATCAAGTGGACGGATACCGCCGGTGAGGACAGCGCCTTCGACCGCAAAGTAAAAGTGCTGGAGCAGGTTGACGCGGCGCTCCCGGTCCTTACGGGACTGGAACCCGATGTACTGGTCGTTACCGGCGACCATTCGACGCCGGCAATGTTCGGCGGGCATAGCTGGCACCCGGTGCCGGTGATGATATGCGCTAAATACTGCCGCACCGATGGTGTTAAAGAGTTCTCCGAGAAGGCCTTCCTGGCGGGAGGGCTGGGCAGGATTCAAGCCACGGATATTATGCCCCTGGCGATGGCCAACGCCTTAAAGCTGACCAAGTTCGGGGCTTAGGAGTCTGAAATGTCACGCACACCGCTGATTGCCGGCAACTGGAAAATGAATACGACGATTGATGAGGCCATCAATCTGATTAAGACGATGCAGCCCGCCCTTCACAAGATACAGGGTGTGGAAAAGGTGCTTTGCCCGCCCTTCGTGTCTTTGGTGGCGGCACGGGGTATCGTTAAAGGCAGCACCGTCAAGCTGGGCGCCCAGAACGTCTTTTACGAAGAAAAAGGGGCTTTCACCGGCGAAATATCGCCTGTTATGCTGGCTGACCTGTGCGATTACGTCATTATCGGGCACTCCGAGCGCCGCCAGTATTTCGGCGAGACCAACGAAACAATCGATAAAAAGATTAAAGCGGCCATCAAGGCTGGACTCAGGCCTATCTTCTGCGTCGGTGAGACTTTGGACGAAAACGAGGCCGGACAGACGAGGGAAGTGCTGGGACGCCAGCTCATCGCTTCCTCCGACCGCCTTTATTTCCTCAGCGGCTGCGTCATCGCCTACGAGCCTATCTGGGCCATCGGCACGGGTAAATCGGCCACCGGCGATGACGCCAATAAAACCATTAGCTTTATAAGGCAGTTTATCTCCCGCCAGCACGGCAGCGGCATCGCCAATACCGTCCGCATACTCTACGGGGGTAGTGTGACCGCCGCCAATATCGCCGAATTCATGAGGAAGTCGGACATCGATGGCGCCCTGGTGGGCGGCGCCAGCCTGAGGGCCGACGAATTCATCAGTATCGTGAAACAGGCTTCCGAGATTAAAGGCGTATAATCGGGGCATGAAGCGTCTTATCGCTATCATCGGTCCGACCGGTATCGGTAAAAGCCGCCTTGCCCTGCATCTCGCAAGTCGCTTTCACGGTGAAATAATCGGTGCTGACAGTCGGCAGGTCTACCGTTACCTGGATATCGGCACGGCTAAACCGACGCCTCAGGAAATGTCTCTCGTCCCCCATCATTTGATAAATACCATCGACCCTGACGAAGCCTTTAGCCTGGCGCAATACCTGGGCTTTGCCCGAAAGGCCATTAAAGATATTTTCCGGCGGGGCAGGCTGCCTTTTCTGGTGGGAGGCACGGGCCTTTACGTGAAGGCGGTGCTGGAAGGCTGGCAGCCACCGGGAGTTTCTCCCGACCCGGTTTTCAGGTATAATAAAGAAAAGGTAAGTGAGACAAACGCCGATGTACTCTATGATGAACTTGTCGCTGCCGACCCTGACGCGGCAGCAAAAATTGACCGCCGCAATGTGCGCCGTGTGATCCG
>CAYXOZ010000083.1:0-6622 GCA_964467135.1 uncultured Dehalococcoidaceae bacterium | reverse complement strand
CTGGAAAGGTGTTTTCCGGCGCTGCTGGAGCAGTACGATAAAGAGCGAAAGTAATCATAGCTACACTTTTTGTTAAAACTGCTTGATTTCAACCGGCAGTGGTTTCAACTCCACGTTTCTTAAGTCAATACCTTCAATGTTTTTTGAAGTAAGAACCGATCATGGCATTTTTCCCTATTTGTTGTGCTAGAATAGGTGCGCAGAGAACGAGACTTATATGATGAACGCGGTAGACGTGGTTAACTTTTACACCGAATCAGAGCGCCTGGGAATTGAAATCTGGCTCAATGGAGGCTGGGGTGTTGATGCCTTGCTCGGCCGACAAACGCGTCCTCATGCCGACCTGGATATTTTTGTCCAGGAAAAAGACGTGCCACAGCTCCGGGGCTGGCTGGAATCCAGGGGATACCGGGAAATCAAACTGGAAATTGCCCGGCCGTTTAACTTCGTACTTGGTGATGATGCAGGCCATGAAATAGATGTGCATGTTTTAAATCTTGATAATAAAGGAAACTTCACTTATGGGTCCGGTGAAAGCATAGAAATATTCCCCGTAGCCGTATTGGGCGGAACAGGGGATGTCAATAACACCACAGTTAAATGCGTTTCTCCAGAATGGCAAGTGAAATGGCACACGGGATATAAACCACGCGAAATCGATTATAAAGACGTCTTAGCTTTGTGTAAGAAATACAGTATAGATTTACCGGAAGAATATACCTGATAATCGCTTAAATATTTATTGTGTTTAGTATTGACAAAACATACTGAAAGTACTATAATATAAGAAAATAATAAAAGGAGGTAAGAAAAATGCTGGCACTATGGATTATCCTGGGTATCGCCGTCATCCTCTTCTTCACGTCCCTGCGCACGGTCCGGCCCACCGACCGCGGCCTGATAGAAAGGTTTGGCAAGTACAACCGGTTCGCCGAGCCGGGCCTGCACTTCATCATTCCTTTCGGCATCGAGCGGCTGGTGCGGGTAAACATCACCGAGATGATGGTGAGCTCGGAAAAGCGGGAAATCATCACCGCGGACAGCCTGAACGCCTCGGTCGACTCTAACGTCTATTTCAAGGTCAAGCCGGAAGAGGAAAACGTAAAAAAGTCGGTCTACGGCGTCTACAACTACCGCGAGCAGATCGTCGCCCTGGCCAAGACGACCCTGCGTAACATCATCGGCACGATGACGCTCAAGGAAGCCAACAGCGAGCGTAACAAAATCAACAAGGAGCTTTATGGGCAATTGGCTAAGGAAACCTCTAACTGGGGCATTGAGATCGTCCGGACGGAGTTAAAAGAAATCGAGCCCCCGCAGGCTGTACAGGAAGTAATGAACAGCGTCGTCGTCGCCAACAACCAGAAGGTCGCCGCTCAGGACTTCGCTACCGCCACCGAGACCAAGGCAGACGGCGAGAGAAGGGCGGCTATCAAAGTCGCCGAGGGACAAAAGCAGGCGCAGATTCTTAAAGCCGAGGGCGAGGCGCAGGCTATCGCGCTGGTCAACGAGGCCGCCGACAAGTACTTTATCGGCAACGCCCAGCTTTTACGCAAGCTGGAAGCCCTCGAAAAATCTCTATCGACCAACGCCAAAATCGTCCTGCCCACCGGCCAGAGCCTGGTCAACGTCATCGGGGACCTGGCGGGGATAACGGACACCCACGGTAAAGCTAAATAGACAAAAGCATTATACGGGGAAAAGAGGGGGGAATAAGAGCCCCCCTCTTCTTTTTTCGTCGCTCGTTATTTTCTTTTTTAATCCGGGGTATTCCCTACCCGCGAATACTTACCCGTCACCGCAATATCTATAAACAAAAGCGGCTTATTTATTTTAGCGAATTTTATAGGCCCGTGCGGCAGGCCGGCCGGGACATAAACGGACGAAGGCGATTTAATGATATGTTTTTCCTGCTCCTCCCCAAGGTATACTTCAATCTCCGCGTCGAAGTCGGTGGCGTCTGTGGGGTTGGAGGAAAAGAAACTCAGGTACTGCGGGAACTCATGGACATGGGGCTGGGAAATCATGACGTGGGGATGGGTAACGTAAATCGTGTCGACAGACAGGTGACCGCCGCCCCATTTCCCCTCCAGATGCCGCGTACTCATCACGCTGGCATTCGGGTTTTTAGGGTCTTTATGAAATAAATCCGACGTAATGTATTTATCGTATCTGGTTTTGGACATACAGGTTACTCCTTAAAGTTTTCGTTTTGGTTGCGGATGTCATCCCGCCTACCCCAGTATACGTGATTTATTTAACCGCTTCTACCCCGGGTCTTGACATGGTAACGCTGGATATGTTAATGTTTACAATGTTGATAATAAGTGTCAACGATATTTTCGCCGCGAGGTAATTTATTGAAACTATCCACGAAGACCCGTTACGGCACCCGGGCGCTTTTAGAGCTGGCGCTGCATAAAGGGGAAGGACCGGTCTTTTTAAAAGACATCGCCCGGTGGCAGCAAATATCGCTGCCCTACCTGGAGCACCTCGTGGCGCCCCTCATCGCCGGGGGCATCATCCGCAGCACCAAAGGGCCCCGGGGCGGCATCTCCCTGGCAAAAAAGCCTGAAGAGATAAAATTAAGTGAAATAACACACCTCCTCGAAGGCTCGCTGGCGCCCGTGGCGTGCGTGGACAACCCGGAGGCGTGCCGCCGCTCCGGCGCCTGCGCTACCCGCGACGTGTGGAGCCGGCTTAAAGACGCGATGGACGAAGTGCTGGAATCGACGACTTTAGCCGACCTCGCGGAAAATCAAAAGAAAAAGGGCAAGACGGAATCCTCGATGTATTACATTTAGGGGGCAGGGAAATGGCGACGTCAACCAAAAAAATCGAGCAGGCAACCTATCATACGCTGAAAATGCCCAGGCTGACGCGGGGCATCGCCGGGGACGTTCTGGAGCTCATCGGCAATACGCCGCTGGTAAGACTGAACCGCATCACGGAGGGCGCGGGCGCGGAGGTAGTCGCCAAGCTGGAGTATTTCAATCCCACCAGCAGCGTTAAAGACCGCATCGGCGTATCGATGATCATCGATGCCGAAGCCAGAGGACTGATAAAAAAGGATACGGTCATTATCGAGCCCACCAGCGGCAATACCGGCATCGCGCTGGCTTTCGTCTGCGCCGCCCGCGGCTATAAACTCGTCCTGACCATGCCGGAAACGATGTCAATGGAGAGGCGGCAGCTCCTTTCCGTTTTCGGGGCGGAGCTGGTGCTCACGCCCGGGGCGGAAGGGATGCCGGGGGCGATAAAGAGGGCCGAGCAGATGGCGGCGGAAAACCAAAACTACTACATGCCGCAACAGTTCAAGAACCCCGCCAATGTGGAGATACACCGCGTGACCACCGCCGAGGAAATCTGGCGGGACACGGGCGGCAGGGCGGATATTCTGGTGGCCGGTGTAGGCACGGGGGGCACTATTACCGGCGTGGCCGAGGTGTTGAAGACCAGAAAGCCGGGCTTTAAAACTATCGCCGTGGAGCCCGCCGGCTCGCCGGTGCTTTCCGGGGGCAAGGCGGGGGCACATCGTATCCAGGGCATCGGCGCCGGCTTTGTGCCGGATATCCTCCGCCGTGACCTGATTGACGAAATTATTACCGTACAGAACGAGGACGCCGGCGCTACCGCCAGGAGGCTGGCGCGGGAGGAAGGCATTCTGGTGGGGATATCTTCCGGGGCGGCGGCCCGGGCGGCTATAGAAGTCGCTAAACGACCCGAAAACCGGGGCAAACTAATCGTCGTTATTCTGCCGGACACGGGCGAGCGCTATCTGTCTACCTGGCTTTTCCAAGAGACGACCAACGGCAGTAAAAATATCTAATCGAGGTGGCGGGATGATTAACTTATGGACAATGCGTTGCCCGGAAGGGCTTAAAAAGGGGTAAAAAATAAAACCAGAAAGGTGACGCATTAAATGAAAACAATCGCAGAAATCAACGAAAAAATCAAAAAAGGCCAGGCGGTCGTCGTGACCGCCGAGGAAATCATCGATATCGTTAAAGAGAAAGGCGTGGCGAGGGCGGCGCGGGAGGTGGACGTCGTTACTACCGGCACCTTCGGGCCGATGTGCTCGTCCGGCGCCTATTTTAACGTGGGGCACACTAAGCCCCGTATCAAAATCGGCGGGGGCCGGGCTTATCTCAATGATATTCCGGCCTATACTGGATTTGCCGCCGTCGATATCTATATCGGCTGCACAGCCCTGCCCGATGACGACCCCCGTAACCGCGTCCACCCCGGCGACTTCGTCTACGGGGGCGGCCATGTCATCGAGGAGCTGGTCGCCGGTAAAGACGTCCGGCTGATCGCATCCGCCTACGGCACGGACTGCTATCCCAAGAAAAAGCTGGAAACGTTGATTAATCTCAAGAGTGTTAATGAGGCCGTGCTCTTCAATCCCCGCAACGCCTACCAGAACTACAACGTCGCGGTGAACCTATCGAATAAGACAATATATACTTATATGGGCGTGCTGAAACCCAACCTGGGCAACGCCAACTACTGTTCGGCGGGGCAGCTCTCGCCGCTGCTGAACGACCCCCTTTATAAGACCATCGGCATCGGGACGCGGATATTCCTGGGTGGGGGCGTGGGCTATGTAGCCTGGCAGGGCACCCAGCACAACCCGGGCGTCCCGCGCGGTGAAAACGGGGTGCCCCGAAAGCCCGCCGGCACACTGGCGGTCATCGGCGACCTCAAGCAAATGAGAGCGGAGTACCTGCGGGGCATCAGCATGCAGGGCTACGGCGCCAGCATGATTGTCGGCATCGGCGTGCCCATACCGATTCTCTCCGAGGAAATCCTTAAATACACGACGGTCACGGACGCGGATATCTTCGCGCCAATCGTCGACTACTCCGAGGCTTATCCCCAGAGGAAGCCAGACACGCTCGGCGAGGTCACCTACGCGCAGCTCAAAACGGGCAAAATCGAAGTTAAAGGTAAGCAGGTGCCTACGTCGTCGCTGTCCAGCTACCCCAAAGCGGTGGAAATCGCCAGCGAACTGAAGTCCTGGATAAAGAAGGGCGAGTTCACCCTGACCGAGCCGGTAACGCCCCTGCCGGGGGTGGAAGCCGGTATCGCTATCAAGAGCCTGGAAGAACGCGCGATAGAAACGTAATACCTCACCCCCTTTAGTTCCCCCTCTCCGCTCGTCCTGAGCCTGTCGAAGGATAGCGGAGAGGGGGATTGGGGGAGAGGTTTGAATATGAAAAGAATCTACCTCGACTATGCCGCCACGACACCGACGCACCCCGAGGTGCTGAAGGCGATGTTGCCTTATTTCAGCGAGGTCTACGGGAACCCCTCCAGCATCCATACCTGCGGCCAGGACGCCAGAAAAGCGGTCGAAGAAGCCAGGGCGAGCGTGGCAAGGCTCATCGGCGCTGACGAGGAAGAAATTATTTTTACCAGCGGCGGCACCGAAGCCGATAACTTCGCCATTACGGGTGCAGCCTTCGCCAATGAGAAAAAGGGCAAGCATATCATTACCACCGTCATTGAGCACCACGCCGTGCTCGAGACCGGCAAATTCCTCGAAAAAAGAGGCTTCAAGGTCACTTACGTGCCGGTAGATAACTACGGCATGGTCGCCCCTGACGATATTAAGAGAGCGATTAATCCGGGCACCATCCTGATTTCCGTGATGCACGCCAACAACGAGGTTGGCACGGTGCAGCCCCTGGAAGAGATAGCGGAAATCGCCCGCGAGAGGGGCGTCCTCTTTCATACCGACGCCGTCCAGACGGTCGGGCACATACCGGCGGAAGTGAATAAGCTCGGGGTGGACCTGCTTTCCATGTCCGCCCACAAACTCTACGGCCCCAAGGGCGTCGGGGCGCTGTATATCAGGAAGGGTACACCCGTCACTCCTTTTATGCGGGGGGGAGGGCAGGAAAGAGAACGGCGCGCCGGCACAGAGAACGTCCCGGGGATAGTCGGCTTCGGCAAAGCGGCGGAAATAGCCAGGCGGGAAATGGGCGAAGAAGTGGAACACCTGATAGAGCTACGGGACGGATTAGTCAAGGAATTATATCAGCGCATCGATGGCATAAAGTTGAACGGCCACCCCGAAAAAAGACTACCCAATAACATCAACATCAGCGTGGACTACGTCGAAGGGGAATCAATGCTGCTCAACCTGGACATGCAGGGCATTTGCGCCTCGACGGGGTCGGCGTGCAGCTCGGGGAACCTGGAAGCGTCCCACGTGCTTCTCGCCGCGGGCTGTACCCACGAGCAGGCGCATGGTTCGCTGCGCTTTACCCTGGGCAAGTGGACTACTGCTGCCGATTTAAAAAAAGTGCTGGAAGTCCTGCCTCCTATCGTGAAAAAGCTCCGGGCGATGTCCCCGCTGACCAAGAGCTGATGCATCTTTAAATTAAGCTATTTTATTACTCAACCCCAGACCCCCTCTCAAACTCATTATTGGTTACACTTTAAGCTTTGGCGTGTTTGAGAGGGGGAGAAATTTTGAGAGGGGCTAGCGCCCCTCTCGCTGACGCACTCCTGTAGCACGGATTCTTCGCTCCGCTCAGAATGACAGAGGAATTTTAGGAGGGGCGAATTGGACAAAAATCCTCCTCGCTCCTCCTTTGACAAGGAGGACGAACTA
>CAYXOZ010000082.1:0-6694 GCA_964467135.1 uncultured Dehalococcoidaceae bacterium | reverse complement strand
GGCGATATTAACGATAACCGGCACCCGCCAGCCCGCCCAGACCGGCGCCTTTTCCCTGATAACCGCCCGCACGCCGATATTCTGAAGTCCGATGGAGTTGATAACGCCGGAGGCCGTCTCGACCAGGCGCGGCTGCGGGTTGCCCTCCCGCGGCTCCAGGGTGGTACCCTTACAGACGATGGCTCCCAGCTTCTGGATATCGAAAAGCTCGCGGTACTCCGTCCCGTACCCGAACGTCCCGGAGGCCGTCATGACCGGGTTGGCCAGGAGCAGGCCGCGCTTGTTGCGCGGGGCGAGCTGGACCGATAAATCCACAGACATTTCTGGCTGAAAGCTTACCAGACCGGGGAACGCCAATGCAAGTGGTTTGGGTGCTGCCACTCACGGAAAACGGGTATACGCCCGATTGTGCCCCCATGGTACAGGGATGTATTCTTACCGTTAAAGGCGATATTGATGAAAGCACCATCGTTAGCACCTGCTATCATACATTATGTTCCAAAAGATTCGAAGATAAAGCGTTTGCGGATTTGCAGTCTTCTCACCCAAACCGAGCTGGCCGAACTCGCCGGTGTCCCCCAGGAACACGTGGACCTGTACGAGAGGGGTTTGCCGGTGGCGCTGGACAGTCGGCGCCGGATACTCAAGGTGCTGTGGGCCACAAAAACCAAGAAGTGACGCACCAGGCGCCACTCCTTGTTTTCCAGGTCTGGAGATACCCAACAAGCAAGCAACTTATTTAAAGCTTTTCGCTTATCGGTCTAAAATTACTTACTAATAGATATCAGTGCAGATTTACGTACTGGCTGATTCTGGCCGGGATCGTCCTTTCGACGGTCAATACGGGGCCGTCGGGGGGCTTGATTTCGAGAGAGAACCTATCGTAAGGACCGATACTGATATTACCCGAGCTCGGCATATAAACCGTCATCTGGAACAGCTCATTGGGGTCGAGCAGATAATCGTCGTTGCCCCAGCTCAGCCTTTCTATCGACCAGTTTACCGAAGGCAAATAGTTCTGGGCATCGCTATAGGAGACGACCACCAACTGCGTCCGGTTTTCCGTCGCGTTAGCTGAGGCGGGAGTGAAGTCGACCGGGCTGCCGGCGGCGGGAACTCCCACGCAGAAGGAAATATCCTGTACTTCAGCGCCCACCATGTGGGCGATGATATTCCCCCTGATTTCCACCGTGGCCATAGTCGATTGCACCCCGGCATTGACCGCTTCCTTTGCCTTTTGCGAAGAGAACAAACCGGCGGAAAGAACGACATAGGCAAAGACGGACGCCACAATGACAAAAGCAATCAGGATGATAGCTGTCTCCAGACCGGTGATGCCTTTTTCGTTTATACGCGTGTTCTTCCAGAATTTTTTCATCATCCAGACCTCCCTTTTTTACCGGAGAATAAATGGACTTTGGCCAGCGCCCTCCTCTGGCGCTGACTTATTTGTTTATTTACCGGCATTTACTTACTTTTAAGTTACTTTAGAATATCAGGGGAACCGTAACTAACACATAAATTTTCCGCGCCGGCGCATAAACAATTCATTACAGTTTTTACTGTTTTAACGAATGGGAAGTTACGCGGTACCGATCACTATGTTTAAAAGGGGAAATTTGAGAGGGGGCTTCTGGAGGGCCTTCTAAAAGCTCCGGTGACTGCTTACGGGCTTTTTATATCGTTCCCCTCAGCCTCGGGTCGAGCGTATCACGCAGGCCGTCCCCTACCATGCTGAAAGCGAATACAACCAGCATGATGGCCAGCCCCGGGACGAACGAAAGCAGCGGATTGGTGATCAGGAATTTAAAGCCGTCATTAACCATGGCGCCCCAGGAGGGTTCCGGGGGAGTAATACCGATGCCCAGGTAACTTAAAGCGGCTTCAGCCAGAATGGCCGAGCCTATTTGCATGGTCACCAACACAATCAGAGGAGGGAACGAGTTGGGCAAGATGTGGCGGAACATCAGACGCCAGTTATTACTGCCCATGGACCTGCCCGCCATGATATAGTCGTTCTCCCGGATGGAGAGAACCTGCCCGCACATTAAACGAGCATAGACGGGTATCATCGCTACTCCGAGGGCTATCATGACGTTTTTCAAGCCGCTGCCTAACAGACCGGCGATGAGCAGCGCCAGTAATATCATCGGGAAGGACATCAGGGCATCCACGATTCTCATGATAACTATATTTATCGCGCCTCCGAAGAAACCGGCCAGCATTCCAGCGATAATACCGACGACGGCGGCAATGCCTACCGCGACCACGCCAACCATCAACGAGTTGCCGGCGCCGTGAATCAGGCGGCTTAAGGTATCCCGGCCAAAGTTATCCGTGCCGAGCCAGTGCTGCCACGATGGATTTTGCAGCCTTTGCGCCGGGTGTATTTCGATGGGGTCGTAAGGAGCGAAAAAAGGCCCGAAAATAGCGGTAATAATGAATAAAAGCGCAATTACCATGCCAAACACTACCAGGCCGCGGCCGAGGAATACCCTTAAGAACCTTCTTGTTTCATTGACGCGGACCGGTGTTTCTATTATCGTTTCCGGTATCATTGCCGGTTGGGCCATATTTTTTATCCGATCCGATAAAAGTTAGCCTTAGTCATATCTAATCCTCGGGTCCAGCCATCCGTAAGATAAATCTATCAGGAGATTGGAAAACACCACGATTGCCGTCATTACCAGGGTGATGCCCTGTACATAGGGATAATCGTGCTGGAAGAGTGAATCCACCGCCAGCCTGCCCATGCCCGGTACATTAAATACCTGCTCGATTAAAACAGAGCCGCCGAAGATAGCGGCAATACCCATGCCCGCCAGCGTGATAATGGGGATAAGGCTGTTCTTCAGGGCGTGCCGGATGAGGACGGTGCGTTCCCTTAATCCTTTGGACCAGGCGGTCCGGATATAATCTTGCCGCAGTACTTCCAGCATGCTGGAGCGTGCCTGCCGGGCGTTGCCGCCGATGGAGAAAATGGACATGCAAAAAACCGGCATGATCAATTTCTTGGTGCTCAGCCAGAAATCATCGAAAGGTGAAGTGAAGCCGCTGGTAGGCAGCCAGTTCAGCTTGACGGCAAATGCCCACATCAGCATAATGCCCAGCCAGAAAATGGGCACGGTAATACCCAGGTTGGCCAACGTCGTTACCACGGTATCCAGCCATGTCCCGCGCCTGATGGCGCTAATTATGCCTGCCGGAATACCTAATATTATGGCGATAACAAAGGATAACACGCCTAAATAGGCGGTAATGGGAATACGCTTCGCCAGGTCCTTGGCTATGGGTTCTTCGGTCAGAATAGAGTCCCCGAGGTCTCCCGTGAACACACCTCCCAGCCAGTCGAAATACTGTACCACCAGGCTACGGTCCAGCCCGGCATCGTGCCTTATCTTATCGAGCTCTTCCTGGGTCATGTTCTGCAACTGGTTGGGATTGAACAGCATGAAAATCGGGTCGCCCGGCAGCAGGCGCATGCCGATAAAAACCATAATGGTGACTATCAGGATAACGATTATCGATTGTACGACCCTGCGTATAATATAGCTTCCCATTCGGTTCTCCGGCTATTTCCCTATGCCATATAATACCACGATATATTTACAATAAAAATCATTGGGGGGATTCATAATTATATTGCCGGGAGCCCGGTCAACCGGGCTCCCGGCTCATGCTTACCGATTTTTGCTAACGTTGCTATTTAGCGGTCTAACCAGGTATTTTCCGGGCTCCAGACGGTAAAGTCAACGAATTTGGTCATCAAGTCATGGTCTTTAACTTCCGTCCTCAAGATGTAGCCCATGGCGACGCCCACTGTGGGTATGAAGAAAGCTTCGTCGAAAATCCACTGGCTGATTTCGTTGCTCATCACCTGGAATTTCGCATCGTCTTTCTCTACCATCGCCGCGTTGCATTTAGCCAGAATGTCATCCGGGATCTTGACGCTGACATCAAAGACGCCGATGGGCGGGAAGTAGGTCCGGATGAAGTTCGGGAGGTTGGTGCCCATGGCATAACCGGTGCTGATCATGCCGGTCCAGCCGGTGAAGAGGTAGTTCCATAGCTTGGCGTTATCTACCATTTCCAGTTCAAGAGTGATGCCTACGTCCGCCAGGTATTGCTGGAACATAATGGCAAAGTCCTGGCCAGAGACCTCGGAAACCATTTTTAGAGTCAGTCCACCGGGATAGCCGGCTTCTGCCAGCAGCGTTTCGGCTTTGGCAGGATTAAATTCGCGGGTGGGGAGGTTGGGATTGAAGGCCGGGTTGCCCAGGAAAGGAACCTGGTTATTAGGTTTCATGCCGCCGTAACCGAGGGCGTCCGCTATTTCCTGTTTATTGATGGCATATTCGATGGCCTGGCGGACTTTGGCGTTGTTGGTAATCGCGCCTTCGTTAGCGGTATCGAAGATGATGAAGTTAGAACTGCCCGTCTGGGTAATGACGACAAAGCCCTTCTTACCCAGGTCCTGGAGGATTTTACCCGTCTTCAGGGTAAGGATATCGCCTTCGTTGGCTTCCATTTTTGCCTGCTGGGTGAGTTCTTCCTTAGTGGTGTAATACTCGATGGCATCGAGGTAGGGTTTACCCGCTTGCCAGTAGCTAGGGTTTTTCACGAATTTCAGCGACACGTCTTTTTCAAAACTGGCAAATTTGAAAGGACCGGTGCCGACGGGATGCTCTTTCACATAATCCAGACCTTTTTCCTTCAACTGGGTATCGGAGGTGAAGAACATGCTCCAGGCGGCCAGGCTGTTCCAGAAATCCCTCATATACACTTTGAGATAGAGGCGGAAGGAATAGTCACCGGTTTTTTCAATGCGGTCCCAGTTGGTGGTGGCGCTGTCTTTGTCCGTGAACAGCTGGTTAACATGAGTGACCACGCTCTCGGCCGTGAAGCTCGTCCCGTCATGGAATTTAACGTCTTTTCTCAGGTTGAAGTCTATATAGGCGTTATCCGGGCCCCATTTCCAGTCCGTCGCCAGCCAGGGACCGGGCTTGCCGGCGGCGTCCAGTTTAACCAGGGCTTCGAAGGCAATCCAGCAGGTCCACAATTTTTGCGGATTGGTGGTATCGCCGGGCCAGCCCGGGATAGAAGCGGGAGAGTATTGATAGATAAACCGGAGGGTGCCGCCCTTTTTGATGGTTGGCGCCGTAGGAGTCGGTGAGGCGGTGGGTTTAGTTGCGGTGGGTGGCGGCGTCGATGTCGGGGTTGGCGATGGTTTACCGCATCCCGTAACGAGGAGGACCACGACCAGGATGAGTGCCAGTGAGAGTAGAAACGTCTTCTTCATTTTGGCTCCTTTCAACAGCTTTTTACTTATATTGCGTTCTATTTATGGACCTATCTTAAGCAGGCATGTTCGCCGATATTTCAGAATTAGAAATGAAAGTATCACTTAATATACATAATTGAACTTCAGATTGTCAAGCATAAACGTAACGCCTTAATAAATCGGCGGAGAAGGAGCGCTTTTCACGGTCTGATATTTTCCATAATAAGGACTGGAGGCATTCTTTACAAACCAAAACTGCCGTGATAGACTGGAAGGAAATTTTCAAGATTTGAACCGTAATTCCATTTTTTAACAGGTTGCGTGATGAAATTCTCGGTCCTTCTATCCGACTTACCCGGGAGAAGTTGCAGGAATGTGTCCCCATCGTTAAAGAGACTGCCCTTAATATCTCCCGGGCGCTGGGATACGGCGGAAAATAAAAAAATCGGAGGTTTAAATGGCGAAGAAGAAATATGATAAGTATTTTTTGAGTTACGACGGTTCGGAACCAAAGGCGAATGATTACGTTTCTCTCAACAGCCTCCCCCCTTTCCCGGAAATTGCCAGCCCGCAAACCTATTTCCGCGGGGCCCCGGCATTACCCGGGTCGCCTGCTTCTATCGGCTGGCAGGTCTTCATTAAGCCCTACCCGCTGGAGACCATTCCTCATGCCCATGAGGATGATGAGTTCCTCATTTTCCTCGGCGCGGAATTGCCGGACCTGTGTAAAAGCTTCGACGCGGAAGTTGATTTCTGGATTGGTGATGAACTCGAAAAGCACACCATTACCTCCGCCACCGTCGTCTTTGTTCCCAAAGGAGTGGTGCATTGCCCGCTGAACTTAAGAGTGATTAATAAACCGTTGCTCTTCCACGCTCTTTACCTGGGGCCGGTATTCAGGGCCAAGCGACTCAAGGATTGGGATAAATCCAAGACTCAACTTTAACTGAATTCCGCCTTTCAAGGTTTCTCACGGATAGCCATGGGAACGTTGTCTATCAGCTCGCTTGTCTGCTATACTTAAAGACACGCCCCCATCGTCTAGTGGCCTAGGACATCGGCCTTTCAAGCCGGCAACATGGATTCGAATTCCATTGGGGGCATTCTAATTCCTCCGCTTTCACCGTATAATATACCCATGGGTACCCGACCACGTACCAAAGCTCTCAAAGCGGATCAGCTCAAAGGCGAGCTCAAAGGCGATCTGGCCAGCTACGAGAAGTTCGGCCTTTTCCAGCGATCCGTCAATCAGAACACCGCCTATCGCTACCGCGGCGCTTTGCTTAGGTACCAGCTATTCCTGGGAGAAAATCCCCCGAGCCTGGCTGCGACCGGCGAGTATCTGGGTTTACTGCGCAAGAATGCCTTCGACCCATCGACTTTACGCGTCTACCGCGCCGCCCTCGCGGGCTA
>CAYXOZ010000081.1:0-6705 GCA_964467135.1 uncultured Dehalococcoidaceae bacterium | reverse complement strand
ACTTCAACTCCGTCATGGCGGGGGCGGCTAAAGTGACCATCGTCGAGGTGGACGAACTGGTGGCGCTGGGCGGTCTTGACCCGGAGATTATAGTTACACCAGGCATATTTGTCGACAGGGTGGTGGTAAGAAAGAACTAAATGGGTGTCTGAGAGGGGCGAAGCCCCTTTTCTGGCTCTCTTCCCTCTCTCCTCCTACGGAGAGGGGACACAAGGATGAGGTTATTCTAAACCATGTCAGACCCGCGTGAATATCAGACGGAAGCCATCGTCATTAAAAAGACCAAGCTCGGCGAGGCGGACAGTATCCTCACCTTCTTTACCCCCCGCCTCGGCAAGATACAGGGCTTTGCCAAAAGCCTCCGCAAGCCCAAAAGCAAAATGGCGGGCCACCTGGAGCTCCTTACATACAGCACGGTCTCTTTAGCGCGCGGTCGCGGCAACATCGATACCATCACCGGCGCGCAGACCATCAACGCTTTCCTGTCTCTGAAAAACGACCTCTGGCTAACCTCCTGCGGACTGTACGTGGTCGAGCTGTTGTACCAGTTCACCGCGGAGCACCAGGAAAACCAACCGCTTTTCCAGCTAACGCTGGATACCCTGGACCGGCTCTGCCACGAAGAAAATAAAGAGCTGGTATTACGCTATTACGAGCTGCACCTTCTGGAAAGCGTCGGCTACCGCCCGCAGCTAAAAGAATGCGTCACCTGCCATAAAGTCTTAGAACAGGCCACCAATTATTTCAATCCCGCCGCCGGAGGCCTGCTCTGCCCCGCCTGCAACCTCAACCAGCCTTTCTCATATCCCCTCTCCGTCAACGCCCAGAAAGTCCTGCGTCTGCTCCAGGGCACGGATTATGAAGAGGTCAGCCGACTAAAGATACACGCTACACTAGCCCACGAGATAGAAAATGTCATCAGCGGCTACTTTAAATATTTGCTCGAAAGGGAAGTAAAGTCCGCCGCCTGGCTGGATAAGTTGCGAGAACAAAGGGAATTCAATACTACAAATACTATAAATACTACAAATATTAAAAATATTTAAATATTGGATTATTGGTAGTATTGGTACTTATTGGTAGTATTTTTCCTCCCTTCCCCTCGGATGGTCTTTGAAGCGTCATCCTCCCCTTTACCATCGTGCGCGGATAACATATAATTAGTCATACTACACGACTAATCTAGATTGGTAATTGAAGAAATGCCATCGAGACTGGAAGACATCAACGAACAGAGACGACTAAAGCTGGAGCGGCTGCGGGCCAGGGGTATCGACCCCTATCCCCACCGCTTCGAGCAGACCCATACCGCGCAGGCAGCCATAAAACTACTAGAAGCGCACGAGAAACAAAGCAAGGGCTTTAGTCAGGAAAAGGTCAGCGTCGCCGGGCGCATCATCGCTTTGCGCAAGATGGGCAAAGCCTCGTTCATCGATATCCGGGACGGTACAGGGAAGATTCAATTATTGTTCCAGAGCGCTAGCCTCAACGAAGCCCAGCAGGAGCTTTTCAAAGACCTGGACATCGGCGATATCATCGGGGTCGAAGGCACACTGCTGCGCACCCGCACCGGCGAGCCCACCATTTCTGTCGCCGGCTTTACCCTGCTGGCCAAGTCGCTCCAGCCCCTGCCGGAAAAGTGGCACGGACTCAGCGACACCGAGACAAGATACAGGCAGCGCTACATCGACCTCATCGCCAACGCCGAGGTCAAAGAAATATTTCAGGTGAGGAGTCGGACGATTTCCGCGGTGCGCCGGTTCCTCGACCAGCGCGGCTTCATCGAGGTGGAAACGCCGGTATTCCAGCCGTCCGCCGGCGGCGCTTTAGCCACCCCCTTTATCACCCACCACAACGCCCTCGACCAGGACTTTTTCATGCGTATCGCTACCGAGCTCCATCTCAAAAGACTCATCGTCGGCGGGTTTGATAAGGTATATGAACTCGGCAGGATTTTCCGCAACGAGGGCATCTCTACCACGCACTCGCCCGAGTTCACCATGCTCGAAAGCTACGAGGCTTACGCCGACTACACCGACGTGATGAAGATGCTTGAAGAAATGATATCTTCCGTCAGTCAGCAGGTCCTGGGCACGATGGAAATAATATACAGTGAAAATACCGTGAATCTCAAGCCGCCCTGGCGGCGCGTCACGCTGCGGGACGCCGTCAAAGAGTACAGCGGCATCGACTTCGTCATCTATCCTACCGCCAGCGGACTGCGCGAAAAAATGCGGTCGCTGAACTACGAGGCCGACCCCGCTTATAACTGGGCCAAGCTGGTGGACGAGCTCCTCAAGACCTGCGTCAAACCAAAGCTCATCCAGCCTACCATAGTTTACGATTACCCGGTGTCCATGTCGCCTTTAGCCAAGAACAAACCCGGCGAGGAAAGAGTGGTCGAGCGCTTCCAGGCTTACGCCGGAGGCAGCATCGAGCTGGGCAATGCCTACAGCGAGCTCAACGACCCCATCGAGCAACGCCAGCGCTTTGAGGAACAGATGAAGGAGCGCCGCGGCGAAGACGCCGAGCAGTGGACGATTGACGAGGACTTCCTGACGGCGCTCGAGTACGGCATGCCGCCCACCGGGGGACTGGGGGTGGGCATAGACCGGCTGGTCATGCTGCTCACCAACCAGCAATCGATACGGGAAGTGATACTTTTCCCGCAGATGAGGGAGAAGGAATAATAGGCGTCTAAGAAACAAAAGCAATAATGAACGTTAAGACTTTCCTGGTACGCTTTATCGTTACTTTCGCCATCGCTTTCACGGTCAACGCCGTCGTCATTTACATCTGGAACCTGTTCCGCAAAGGCGGCACGTTCATGTGGGAGCAGTCGTTCGTGATCGCCCTTTTCATCGGCATCATACTATCCCTCACGCGTGGACTTGGCGACCAGTAAGCGCTATAGCCTGTCTTTAAGGTTTTTACGGTAGACCACGTGCTTCCAGCTGCCGCCCTTCTGACGCATTTCTATAATACGTGGTATGTACTTTACCAGGGGCAACATCACCAGGCCTATGGAATAAACCGCCAGCTCCCAGCTATCATAGATGAGCCAGCCGATGAACGGAAAGCTGACAAAGGCAAGACTATAGCTCAGGGTCGGGAAGCGGGTAATCAATAACAGCAGGCCGAATAGTCCGGCGTAGATAGGAATCCCCCACGGCATCAGGTATATCAGGATGCCGATACAGGCCGCCCCGCCACGACCGCCGTGGAACTTTAAAAAGACGGGGAATCCATGCCCCAGCACGACGGCCACGCCCGCGAACATCTCCACGATGAGTCCATTCCCGAGAAAATGCGCTACCGCCACGCCCAGGACGCCCTTGCCGATGTCTGTAAACAGCGCCAGCATACCCCACCAGAAGCCAACCTTGTAGAAGACATTCATCGCCCCCAGATTGCGGCTCCCCACCTCGCGGATGTCTACCCCTTTTCTCAGGCGGGCGATAATATAGGCAGTGGGGAAAGAGCCTATCAGGTAGGCGACGAGCAGAGCGCCGATAATTTTAACGATATCCAAAGTCAGACCTTCTAAGGCAATATTTTGACACTATTATAGGTTTTTTCAGGAATATATGCCAGTTAGAATCCCGGCCGGCAGCTATGCTATACTGGAAAAAATCATTTATTTGAAGGAGAGCGTTTGATATGGTAAAAGAGTGGGCGAAGATGACCCGCGAAGAAAAACGCCAGATAAGGCTCAAGGACTATATCTCCGGAAGAGGCATAAAATTCCGTGACGCTAAAGCCGAAAAGCTCTACCACGAGCGGGTCACCCGCCAGTTGAAAGCCAATATGTGCCAGGAGCCAGACCGCGTTCCCGTCTCCCTGCCGACCGGCAACTACCCGGCGTACTATGTCGGCTCCGATTTCAAGACGATGATGTACGACTATAAAGCCTGCGTGGCGGCGTGGCGCAAGTTCATGGTCGATTTTTACGAGGACATGGACAGCTTCATGGGACCCGGGTTCGTTTTCTCGGGCAGGGTCATGGATATCATGGACTATAAAAACTACACCTGGCCGGGGCACGGCCTCGGGGACGACGTCAACACTTTCCAGTTCGTCGAAGCGCAGTACATGAAAGCCGATGAATACGACGACTTTATCAAAGACCCTTCCGACTTCGGGTTCCGGGTCATTACTCCCCGGACCGTCGGCGCGGCGGAGCCGTTAAAAAATTTCCCCCCGCTCAGCACGCTCATGGGCACCCCGATGTCCATGTCACGTCCCTTCATACAGCCGGAGATGCGGGAAGCTTTTAAGAAAATGATTGCGGCCGGAGAAGAGTCCGAGCGGCAGATGAAAATACTCGACAAATTTAACCGGGAAGCCCTGGAGATGGGATTTCCGGCGGGGCGGGGCGGCATGGGCATCGCCCCCTTCGACGTTATCGGCGATTTCCTCCGGGGGACAGCGGGCACGGCGATAGACATGTTCCGCCAGCCGGAAAAGCTCCTCGAAGCTATTGACATGATTACCGGGATAAACATCAAGAGGTTTATCGAGACCCCCGGACACACGGTCGGCTTCCCCTTGCACAAAGGCGATGATACCTTCATGTCCCGCAAGCAGTTTGAGAAGTTCTACTGGCCCAGCCTGAAAAAGACCATCGACGCGTTAATCGAGGAAGGCCTCATGGTCTCCCTCTTCGCCGAGGGGGCATATAACGAGCGTCTGGATTACATCGGGGATTTCCCCAAGGGCTGGGTGACCTGGATGTTCGATAAGACCGATATGGCCAAAGCTAAAAAGATGGTCGGCGATAAATGCTGTATTGCCGGCAACGTGCCGGGCTCGATTGTTATCACCGGCACGCCCAGGCAGGTCAAGGAGGAGTGCCGCAAGCTCATCGAGACCTGCGCCCCGGGCGGGGGCTATATCCTGGCCGGCGGCTGCACGGCGACGGAGACGAAGAACCCGGCCAACTTCCGGGCTTTCATGGAAGCGGCCAGGGAATACGGGGTCTATTAGCGATTTAGCTGTTAGGGCTTAGCTATTAGCGGGTGTTTAAGAGGGGCATATGCCCCTCTTAAACACCCGCTTCTTTCCGGCGAGAAATTGGTGTTTTATTGTCAACCTATCAGGGAATCCCCCGTTGTTGAGTATAATCAGCCCCACCTATAATACTAAGACGGATACTACAGCCGACACCCGGAGGTTGAGAAATATGGTTAGAGAATATGTTATAATAAATCACCACCCTGCCCGAAAAAAACCGCGTCATAACGGAGGACAGAGTATGAAATCCAAGACCAAATTCGTCGTCTGGTTCAATGAAGTCACCAAAAAAGACATCCCCCTGGTGGGGGGTAAAGGTGCCAATCTCGGAGAGATGACCAATGCCGGAATCCCTGTCCCCCCGGGATTCATCGTCACCGCCGCCGCTTACTTCGACTTTATCGATAAATCAGGTCTCCATGACAAGATTAAATCCCTCCTCGACCCCATCAGCATCAACGACAGTAAACAGCTCCAGGAAACCGCCGAAAAAGTCCAGACGCTCATCAGAAACGCCAAGATGCCTCCCGAGACCGCCAGGGCCATCGAGGAAGCCTATGTGAAAATGGGCAAAGGGCTGGTGGCGGTGCGGTCCTCCGCCACGGCCGAAGATTTACCCGAGGCATCCTTCGCCGGGCAGCAGGCCACCTTCCTCAACATCGTAGGCGAAAAGGACGTGGTAGTGGCGGTGCAGGGCTGCTGGGCGTCGCTCTTCGGGGCGCGGGCAATTTTCTACCGGCAGGAACAGGGGTTCGAGCATTTTAAAGTGGGCATCGCCGTGCCAGTCCAGAAGATGGTGCAATCAGAGTCCTCCGGCGTCATGTTCACCATCGAGCCGAACACCAGCGACAAATCCAGGATAACCATCGAGTCGGTGCTGGGGCTCGGGGAGATGATTGTCTCCGGGGACGTCACCCCGGACCATTACGAAGTCGATAAAAATAGCCTGAAAATAGTCGAAAAACAAATCAAGAAGCAGGAATGGAAGCTGGTCAAAAAGGCCGGCGCTCATGGCAAAGCCGATAATATTAAAATCGACCTGACTAAAGAAGAGCAGGCGAAACAAAAAATTACCGACGAAGACATCCTGTTCCTGGCGAAAATCGGCAAAACGCTGGAAGAGCATTACGACCACCCCCAGGACGTCGAGTGGGCGAAGGAAAAAGGCAAGATTTACATCGTGCAGACACGCCCGGTAACGACCATCGCCAAGGGCAAGGTCAGCTCGCACGACATCGATGCCACCGTGCTCTGCTCCGGGGCTCCGGCCAGTCCCGGCGTGGCCTCCGGCCCGGTGAAAATCGTGCCCGACCCCTCGCAGATAGATAAGGTCCTTGCCGGTGATATCCTGGTGGCGGAAATGACGACGCCGGACTTCGTCCCGGCCATGAAGCGGGCGGCGGCTATCGTTACCGACCGCGGCGGACGCACCGCCCACGCCGCCATCGTCAGTCGCGAGCTGGGCATCCCCTGCGTGGTCGGCTGCGAAAAAGCCACCGCCATCCTTAAAGACGGGCAGGTGATAACCGTCGATGGGAGCAACGGCAAAGTATACCAGGGCAGGATAGAGGTCAAGAGCGATTTTAAAGCGCGCGCCCGCGGCGAGGTCAAGACCAAGACCAAGCTGCTGGCCAATATGGCGCAGCCGGAAATAGTCGACCGCATCGCCACCAGAGACGTCGACGGCATCGG
>CAYXOZ010000080.1:5096-6751 GCA_964467135.1 uncultured Dehalococcoidaceae bacterium | reverse complement strand
GACGCCGAGATTGATTTCTGGCTCGGCGAGGAGGCGGAAAAATATACTATCACCAAACCTACAATAATCTTTATCCCCAAGGGCCTGTCCCACTGTCCGTTGAACTTTCGCGCGATAAGAAAGCCGGTGCTGTTCTCCGCCCTGGAGCTCACGCCCCGGTTTACCAAGACCATGAATGGCAAAGAGTATGTTTACGAGGGACCGGGTGTGGGCGGGGCGCCGCCTGTCATTAAAATTTAGCCGCTGTTCAGGAGGATAGTATGCCCAGGTATCTGCTTTTTGCCTTCAGCGACTGTAAGGACCCGGCCCGCGAAAAAGAGTTTAACGATTGGTACAGCGATATGCACGTGCCGGATATGCTCGAGGTGCCAGGAATGATTCAGGCGACGCGCTGGGTGAGCGCCGAGTCGAAAGAGGGACAGAGTCGCAAATATCTGGCCCTGTACGAGTTGGAAACCGACGACCTGGAAAAGTTCGGCGCAGGGGTGAGGGAAAGGGGCATGAGGACCATGAAAGAAGGCAGGTTCTCCGACCTCCCCGTCTTTGACCCTCCCGAAATCCCCCGCGTCTATAAGCAGATAATGCCGGTAAAAAAAGCTAAAAAGCCGGTTAAAAAGAAGTCTAAGTCCTAATACCAGGGGATATCCTTATACCCTCTCGACACTCCGGCCTGTCCGGTCCCGGCTGCCATTTAGCACAGCAGGCGGGTTTCACGGCGTGTATGGCGCAGGTCGCCAGCCCCTTTTCAAATTTCAGGAAAGCGCAGCCGCCCCCGACGTGTTTTATCAGGCGGTATTCGGAATATTTCCACCGGGGGTCGTCATAAAGCCTGTCCCAGTCGTCTGCCGTTATTCCCAGGTAGTCGAGGATTCTGGCAATATCCTGCGGCGTCACAAACGCCTGATGCCGGGTACAGCAGACGCCGCAACGGCGGCATTCCGTTATTTTAGTGGCGGACCTTGTGTTTTTAATCTTCGCCCTCACCGTTTCGGGTGCGTTTTAAAGAACTCCCACATGAGGTCGGTGGCGGATATCTCGTGGGTCGGTATGTCGCCGCCCAGCCAGGCCGTTTTGCCCCCGGGCCAGGCATGCTTCCCCCCTACTATCGTGTAAAGTACCACCTCGGTGCCTTCGCGCCCGCCGCCGTAGGTTTCTTTGACGATACTTCCTTCGGTTTCTTTCACGGCGTTTTTAGAGCAGCCATTATGTTCGACCCAGTAATTAACGGCATAAGACACGGGCTTATCCACCCGCGGATGATTGTCGATTGTCTTCAGCGGCGCGCCACCTTCGTAAAGCACGTGTTCATCCGCCGTGCCATTAAAGATAATGACCGACACCGGCCTGACCGGGCTCGTTTCGAGCGGAGGCATGGCACCCGCTACCGGCGCAATAGCGGCAATTTCGTCGGAGAGCTCGACGCCGAGCCGGTAGCTCATCATGCCACCGTTGGAAATACCGGTCGCGCAAATCCTCGCCTTATCGATGGCAAGCTCTTTCTCGAATTTTTTGATAAGCGAACTTATGTAACCCACGTCGTCGACGTCGTTCTCCAGAGCGTAGCCGCAGCAATAGCCGGCGTTCCAGGTCAGCAGCCTTTGGTTGCTGATAAGCCCCGTGCCGTTAGGATAAACGACGATAAATCCGGCTTCGTC
>CAYXOZ010000080.1:0-4996 GCA_964467135.1 uncultured Dehalococcoidaceae bacterium | reverse complement strand
CAGATATTTTCGTCGTGTAAAACCTGATAGTAAAACTGGTCGCTGGTCTCAATAGGCGAATAAAGGAGCAGGCCTCTCGGGGTTATGCGGGCATGCACCGTGAACTGGTTTTTATCCAGTCCCGGATAGGTGCTCATGTTAAAGCTGATGAGATTCAGTCCGCTAAAATAGCCCAATACCTTAAGCAGCCCCTCGGCGAAGTCGCTGAGGTCTGAATCTGTTAACTCGTTAATCGATACCTTGCCGGGAAATACCGCTATCACGTCGGAGAGCCTTCCCCTTGGCACGAAGCCGGTCAACCACTCCACCCCGCCCGTTTTCCCCACCCACCTTTCTCCCGTCCGTCGCTCCTGCTCAATAAGGTCGTTCCAGTAGTTCGTCCCCTTTTCTTGATAATACCGTTCCGAAGCCTCGAGGATTTGCCTCTGGAAGCTGGTGGGGTGGTAGCCGGCATTGCATTGCAGGTGCGGGTGTACCAGGCTGCCCCCGGCGGGCGGCATGAAGTTCCAGGCGATAAAGCTATACACCGCCCGGGCATCAACCTCCCGGACCCTTTTGATATAGGCTTGCGCCGCCGCGAGGGCATCGAGCACGGTCGCGTGGTCGAACTGTTCCAGCGTCATAAAATGCTTGTCGGTGATGACGACGACGACCCCGTAAATATCGTAGGGGTCGAGATTGGGAAAAGCGAAGGCTTTGCCCCGGCGTATCACTCCTTCAGGGAAAAGGTCGGGCGGAAAGCGGGGCGTGATGCGTTCGACGAGCGGAGCGCAGAAAGGGCAGATAAGTTCCCGCGACCTCTTTTCGAGGGCGTCGAGGTCGGGCCGGATAATCCTCGAAGCCGAGTACGGCACGAGGCGGCAGGTCCGGCCGGTGAGCGGGTCGAAACGGATTTCCACAGGCGCGGATGTCTCGACCAGCTCACCGGATTTATCGCGCCGGAGCATCCGCGAGGGCATGATTTCCCGTCGGAACTCAATAGGACTGGATTTGGTTGATTTCATACAGTCTATTTCACAATGTTGCTTATCGCTTTAAACTTATCGCCTTTGGCCACCTTGAGCAACTCAAAGAGCGCCATTTCCGCGGTGGTGGGGCTTATCCCCACCGCCCCCATCTTAAACAAAGCGACCAGCTTGTTCTCGTTCTCCCGCGAGGCGGTACAGTCGCCGACCACCTGGACTTCGTACCCCGCCCGCGCCAGCGCCACGGCGGTCTGGTAGACGCAGATATGTGCCTCTATCCCCGCGATGAGCACCTGCTTTCTTTTTAAGGCCTCCAGCGCCTGGCAGAACACGGCCTCGTCGCAGCAGTTGAAGCTGACCTTTTCTATCGGCTTGATGTCCGGAATAACCCCTTTTATCTCCGGCAGCGTCGGTCCTAAACCTTTGGGATACTGCTCAGTGAGTAAAATCGGTATTTCCAGCACCTGCGCCCCTTTGACGAGCTTTACCACGTTGCGCAGCAGCTTTTCTTTCTCATGCATCACAGGGAAAAGCCTTTCCTGTATATCGATGACCAGCAGGGCGGCCTGGTCCGTTGAGAGAAACTCCGGTGTCTTCATCTGACTAAATCCTCGCTTTATCGGACTCTATTCAGTATAAAAGTCGGACTTCGCTTGTGTCAAAAGGAAACGGGATGATGCTTCTGATTAACGTATTATTCCTCATTATGCCCTCCTTATGCTATACTTGATATGTCTTTTTTACAGCTATGGATTACGAGACGGTCATCGGCCTTGAGGTCCACTCCCAGCTTTTAACGAAAAGCAAGATGTACTGCGGCTGTTCCGCGGACTACGCTAACGCGCCGCCCAATACGCACGTCTGCGCGGTCTGCCTGGGCATGCCCGGCGTCCTGCCCGTCATTAATAAGCAGGCGGTGGAGTTCACCATGATGACCGCCCTGGCTTTGAACTGCAATGTTTCCGAACGCACCAAGTTCGACCGCAAGAACTATCCCTATCCCGACCTCATGAAAGGGTACCAGATTTCCCAATACGATATGCCCATCGGGCTTAAGGGCCGGCTGACCATCGAGGTCGACGGTAAACGGAAGGATATCGGAATCACCCGCGTCCACCTCGAGGAGGACGTCGCCAAGCTGTTGCACCGCAGCACCGGCAGCGAGGACTACAGCCTGGTGGACGTCAACCGCTCGGGATGTCCCTTGATGGAAATCGTCGGCGAACCGGACCTGCGCTCGCCGGAGGAGGCACGCCAGTACCTCATCAAGCTGCGGAGCATTTTACAGTACCTGGGCGTCTCCACCGGCAACATGGAGGAGGGCAGCTTCCGCTGCGATGCGAATATCAGCGTCAGACCCACCGGCAGCCAGGAGTTAGGCGCCAAGGTGGAGGTAAAGAACCTGAACAGCTTTAAGGCGGTCTACCTGGCGATGGAGTACGAGGCGCAGCGCCAGCGCAAGGCCGCCGCCGAGGGCAAGCGATTGGCGCAGGAGACACGGGGCTGGGTGGAAGCCCAGGGTAAGACCGTCTCGCAGCGCTCCAAGGAGTATGCCCACGACTACCGTTATTTCCCCGAGCCAGACCTCCCTCCCCTGGTAATTTCGCGGGAATGGGTGGAAGAGGTGCGGCAAAAGCTCCCCGAGCTGCCCGAGGCCCGCCGCGACCGTTTTATCAAGGAGTACAGCCTGCCCGAGTACGACGCCGCTTTGCTGACTGCCTCCAAGGCCATGGCCGACTATTTCGAGGAGGGGGTTAAGGTTAGTCAAGAGGTGACTCCGAAAGAGATAAGCAACTGGCTGCTCGGCGAGGCCAGCCGTATCATTAATCTTAACATGATAGATGTGGAAGATTTCCGGAAAAAAGTGAACCCGCCGATGTTGTCCGGGCTAATCCTGAGCTCGCACAGCGCCATCAATACCGCTACCGCCAAGTCGGTGCTTGAAGAGATGTTTAATACAGGCAAGTCCCCAGACCAAATCATTAAAGAGCGCGGCCTCTCCCAGATTAGCGATACCTCCGAGCTTGAGAAAATAGTGACCGAAGTGATAAACTCTAATGTGCAGCCCGTGGCGGAATACCGCGCCGGCAAGGAGACGGTCCTTAAATTCCTGGTCGGCCAGGTGATGAAGGCCACCAAAGGCCGCGCCAACCCGCAGCTTGTGAACGATGTACTGAAAAAGAAGCTGGCTGCCTGAAAACCGGTGAACTGGAGAGAACTTAATGGAAACGTATTTATATATCGCCCAAATCGTCGTCGCCGCGGCCCTGATATTTGTGTCGCTCCTTCAGGTGAGGGGAGGCGGCCTGGGGGGCATCTTCGGCCAGGCGGATACCGTTTACCGCACCAAGCGGGGCGTGGAAAAGACCCTCTTCCAGTTTACCATCGCCCTGGCGGTTATTTTTGTCATCCTGTCCATCGTGTCGCTTAGAATTGGCTCCTGAAATCTGGTTTCTCCTATTATTGTCGGGATTAGCTGAATCGTACACAAATTTGTAACAATTTTTATGGCTGCGGCTATTGACAAATACGCTCAGGTTTGCTACTCTGCTAGGCAAGAGTAATATTGGAGGTGTAAAAAATGGCTCAGGCTTATTGCATGAAATGCAGGACCAAGAGGGATATCAAGAACCCGAAATCGGTCGTTCTGAAGAACAAACGACCGGCGATACAGGGCGTTTGCCCCGTCTGCGGCACCAAACTTTTCCGCATCGGCAAGGGCTAGTCTTTAGCGTTCCACCGCAGTCTTTAAAATCGGTTAACGCTAGCGCGAGTCAGTAGCGGTTTGCCGCAAGTTACCTGTAAGCTGCTTCCAACTTGCGGCGAGCGGAAAATGGTTTGATATGCCTCAAGAATAAGGCGCTGCCTGTGCAGCGCCTTATTTATTTGACCTCTTAAAAAAGGGGGCACCGCCTTTAAAGGCGGCGCCCCCGTGTACTCCCGACTTGTTTCCCCTCCCTTTATCCCCCTCCACCTTCTTCGGTATCTTCCGCCCGACCTTTTTTCAGCCACTGTGTTTTCAGCCATTCCTGTATCTGCCCTTCGTACCCCAGATTACCCGGCGTATAGAACTGTTTTCCCTTCAGTGAATCGGGCAGGTGCTGCTGGTCGACGATGTGGCCGGGGAAGTCATGGGCGTACTTATAGTCCTTGCCGTAGCCCATTTCTTTCATCAGCGGCGTGACCGGGTTGCGCAGGTGTAGAGGCACGGACTCGCTCGACCCCTTTTTAATTTCGCCCTGGACTTTCTGGTACGCCGCGAAAAGGGAGTTGCTCTTGGGTGCGGTGGCCAAGTAGACGGCAGCTTCCGCTAGAGCCAAATTACCCTCCGGCATGCCGATGAAATGCACCGCCTGCTGCGCCGCCATGGCGACGACCAGCGCCTGGGGGTCGGCCATACCGACGTCCTCCGAGGCGAACCGTATCATGCGCCGGGCGATATACAGGGGGTCTTCGCCGCCTTCAAGCATCATGGCGAGCCAGTAGATAGACGCGTCGGGGTCGGAGTCGCGCATGGACTTGTGCAGGGCGGAAATGAGGTCGTAATGCTGTTCGCCGGCTTTGTCGTAGAGGACGGCGCGTTTCTGGAAGGCGTCTTCGATAGTCCCCAGCGTGATGACGCGCCTGCCTTCGGCGTCGGGAATGGTGCTCTGGGCGGCCGTCTCGAGGGTGTTGAGGGCAATGCGGGCGTCATTGTGGGACATGCCGATGAGGTGGCTCATGGCTTCCGAGGTGAGGTCAACGTTAAGCTCGCCGATGCCCTGGAACTTGTCTTTGAGCGCCCGCAGGATGAGAATCTGGATTTCTTCTCCCGTAAGGGGCTTGAGGGGCAGGACCCGGCTCCTCGATAGCAGCGGCGAGGTGACCTCGAAGGAGGGGTTTTCCGTGGTGGCGCCGATGAGGGTGATGGTGCCGTCCTCGACGTAGGGGAGAACGGCGTCCTGCTGGGTCTTGTTGAAGCGGTGGATTTCGTCGATGAACAGGATGGTCTTCTGCATCTTGACCTGGCGGCGCTCCTTGGCCTGCTCGAC
>CAYXOZ010000079.1:0-6784 GCA_964467135.1 uncultured Dehalococcoidaceae bacterium | reverse complement strand
TGATCTGCGCCTGGATGGAGACATCGAGGGCGGAGATGGGCTCGTCGCAGATGATCAGGGACGGGCGGCAGGCGAGGGCACGGGCCACCCCGATACGCTGCCGCTGCCCCCCGCTGAACTCGTGGGGAACACGGTCCATCATCCCGGGGTCGAGACCAACGATGCGGAAAAGCTCGGCCACCCTGTCCGTGAGCTCTTTGCCCATAGCCATGCGGTGGACTTTCAGCGGGTCACCGACGATACTCCCGGCGGTCTGCCGCGGGTTCAACGACCCGAACGGGTCCTGGAAGATGGCCCCCATGTTTTTACGGAACGGCTTGATCTTTCGCTCCGGTAACGACGAAATATCGGTGCCATTGAAAGCAATGGTGCCGGACGTGGGCTGGTAAAGCCGTAACACGCACCGCCCGGTGGTCGTCTTGCCGCAGCCGCTTTCTCCCACCAGCCCCAGAGTCTCGTTTTTCTTGATCGTGAAGCTGATATCGTCAACGGCTTTGACCTCGGCTACTTTGCGCCGCAGCAGCCCCCGCGTTATGGGGAAATACATCTTCAGGTTCCTGACTTCTACCATCGTTCCGTTCTGCGGTGTGTTCATTCTTTCCCCCGTATATCGGCGTAACACGCGATGTAGTGCTGGTCGCCTACCTGCCGCAGCCCGGGCCAATCCTCCGCCTGGCACCTCCCCATCTTATAGGTGCACCGCGGCAAAAAGGCGCAGGTCGGCGGCATGTTGATCAGGTTGGGCGGCAGCCCGATTATCGGCACCAGCTTCTTGGTGCCGTGCTTCTCCCCCAGCTTGGGCACACTGTGCAATAGCCCCCGGGTGTAGGGGTGCTCGGGGTGGCTGAATATCTCTTCCGAAGGACCGGACTCGACAATCCGGCCGGCGTACATCACGTAGATCCTCTGGGCGTAACGCGCCACCACCCCCAGGTTGTGCGTTACGATCACCAGCGACGTGTTGATCCGCTTTACCAGGTCCATCATCAGCTCCAGGAGCTGCGCCTGCGTCGTCACGTCCACCGCCGTGGTCGGCTCATCGGCGAAAATTATCATCGGATTGCAGGCAATGGCCATGGCAATCATCACCCTCTGGCGCATGCCCCCGCTGAACTGGTGCGGATAGTCGTCCACCCGGCTGGCGGCATCGGGGACGCCTACCATTTTCAAAAGCTCGATGGCCCTCTCCCGCGCCGATTGCCGGTCCATGTCCAGGTGCAGCTCCAGTATCTCCGTCATCTGCCGGCAGATCGTCAGCACCGGGTTCAGCGACGTCATCGGCTCCTGGAAGATCATCGTCATCTTGGCCCCACGTATCGCCCTCATCTGCGGACCGTTGGCTTCGTATTTCAGAATGTCCTTCCCCTCGAATATCACCTCGCCGGTGACAATCTCTCCCGGCGGCGTCGGTATCAACTGCATGACCGAAAGTATACTCACGGACTTGCCGCAGCCGCTTTCCCCCACCAGCCCGATGATTTCTCCCTGGTTGACCTGGAAGGAAACACCGTCCGCCGCTTTGACCAGCCCGTAGTCCGTGTGAAAATAGGTCTTCAGGTTCTGTACATCTAATATTACTGACATGATACCGTCCTCTATCTTAATTGGGCTGATTCTTTATAATACGCCCCTTAACTTCGGGTCGATAGCATCTCTGACGCCATCGCCCACCATGTTAAAACCAAACACCAGGAACATAATGGCGACACCGGGGGCGAGAGAAAGCAGCGGATTATCCAGCAGGAACCTCTGCCCGTCCATGACCATCCCTCCCCAGGAAGGATTGGGCGCCGGGACGCCGATACCCAGGAAGCTCAAACCGGCTTCTCCCAGGACGACGCCGCCGATACCCATGGTCAGACCTACGATTAAGGGAGGAAATGCGTTAGGGAAAATCTGCGTCAGCATGATGCGCCAGTTGCTCATGCCGATGGTGCGCCCCGCCAGGACATAGTCGTTCTGTTTGACGCTTAACGCCTGGCCGCACATCATACGGCACATGCCGGCGATACCGCCGAAGCCGAGGGCGAAAATGACCACCCCCACACCCCTCCCGCCCAGACCGGCGATAAGCAGCACCAGAATAATACCGGGCAACGCCATCAGCGCATCGGTCACGCGCATGATAAGCGTGAACACCCAGCCGCCGAAGTGCGCCGCTGTCAGGCCCATGAGTATGCCGATGATGGCTGAAGCGAATATGGCAGAAAAACCTATTTCCAGAGAAATCCGCGTCCCGAAAATAATGCGACTGAGGATATCCCTGCCAAGCTGGTCGGTACCCAGCCAGTGCGACCATGAAGGCGATTGCAGCTTGCCGCGTAAATCATTTTGCATCGGGTCGTAGGGTGCTAACAGGGGCGCAAAAATAGCGGTAAGAATAATGATTACCACGATAATAAAACCTATCAAGTAGAGTCGGCGCCCGAAGAACACCCTCGCGAACCTTCGCCACTCGCTGCGGTGCGGGGGCGCCACCGCTACGCCCGTCGCATCATCGCCAGGTGATACCACTGTTGGTTTGTCCGCCATACGGCCTCCTCATGCGTATCTGATCCTGGGGTCCAGCCAGCCCCAGGCAATATCCACTATCAAATTGGAAAAGATGACAATACCGCCGAATATCAGGGCGCTCGCCTGGACAATCTGGTAGTCATAATCGAAAATCGCCGTGGTCATCAATCTGCCCATGCCCGGTATACTGAATACCGTTTCGATGAACACCGAACCGCCCAGAATGGCGCCAACAGTCCCGCCGAGGGCGGTGACCACCGGAATCATGGCATTTTTTATCTGGTGCCTGACGACGATTACCCTCTCGCTCAGGCCTTTAGCCCAGGCAGTGCGGACATAGTCCGTTCTCATGACTTCGAGCATGCAGGACCGCACCAGGCGGCCCATGCCGGCGATGCCCCCCAGCGCTACGGACGCCACCGGCAATATAATATGCGCGGTGCTGTCCCAGAAATCATCGAAGGGACTGACCCAGCCGAAGAGGGGGAACCATCCCAGCCGGTAGCCGAAGAGATAAAGCAAGAGAATACCAAACCAGAAAGTCGGCACGGTCATGCCTATGTTGGCGATGGTGGTAATGGTATTATCCATCCACGAACCGCGCCTTAGAGCGCAATAAATACCGACGAAGATACCCCCAAACGTGGTAATGACAAAGAGAATCAAGCCGATATAAGCCGTGCGCGGCAGGCGTTCCGCAATAAGCAAGCCGACATCCTGCCCTATCCCGATGGATTTACCCAGTTTTCCCCGGAATACGTCGGTCAGCCAGTCCCAGTACTGCACGGGCAAAGGCCTGTCCAGGCCGTATTCATGCATCAATCGGTCATGCTCTTCCGGTCCCATGGTGTTTATCTGGGCGCTTCCCCTCAGGTTGCCCATAAATATCATCAAGGGGTCGCCGGGTAAAAGCCGCACGAACAGGAATACCATCATGGTGACGAGGATGAGAATAATAACACCGATGATTAACCGGCGGATGATATAAGCGGTCATTTTGTATCTCCCTTAAGCAATATATTCTGCCCGTGCCTTACCGGCCGGCCTACCTGTAAACGGTTTCCCTCTTCCCGTATTGATACTCCACCATCCCATGATACCGCAGGTCAGTCTATCAATGCATCTGTTAAGGCGCGAAAATCGGCAAAATGCGATGCCTGTTTTCACAAATTCCGGATATAAATACTTGCTCCGGGAGAATACGTAATTTACACTCGATTTCGGGCTGAGTTTAACATGATTTTTTGAGCGTGTCAATTTTTTAGTCAGGACGTTTTATGTCTTCTTTTTCTATAACGTTTGACAGACTAAAAAAGATGGTGTTAAACTCCCCATAACTGCTCAAAATACAGGGAGGATACTCATATGGCTAAAGCGGCAAAAAAGAAGACGGTAGCGGCCAAAGCAACGAAAAAGAAGGCGATTGTGGCTAAAGCAACGAAAAAGAAGGCGGTTGCGCCTAAAGCGACCAAAAAGAAGCCGGTAGCCGTTAAAGCAACGAAAAAAACGACGGGATCGGTACTGCAGCACCACCTACAGGCTCTCCTGGCGCGCAACCTTGATGAAATCATCAAGGACTACTGCGAGGACTCGTTGCTCTGTTTACCGATGGGTACCGCGAAGGGACTCAAAAGCATACGAGAGAGCTTTACCGCCGCCATAGGCATGTTAACACCCGAGGCGTTAGGTAACTTCAAGACGATCAAGCAGGATACTGACGGCGAATATGCCTATATCCTCTGGTCGGCGTTGCCGGTGGTTAAGTTCGGCGGGGACACGTTTCACGTGCATGACGGCAAGATCATCATGCAGACGTTCGTCAGCCAGATGTGACGTTGAAGTCCCGCTTCATACGACGCTCCGCCATACGTACGTGAAATCTCAGCCGGCTGCCCGTCAGGCTTGAGACTAAAGAAACATTTTCTGAATCAAGGAGGTTATATCCGTGAGTGAAATTTACGAAGTCCTCAGCCCCTGGGCGGAGGCCGACCCCATCCCGCTGCACGGTCTTTCCCCGCGACTGGATAAGCTGGACGGCAAGAAAATAGGGCTTTTATGCAATAATAAGCGCGCGTCCCCTCTCATCGTGGATGCCACCGAAAAGCTATTAATGCAGCGGTTCCCCGGCGTAAAGATAAGTAAATTTTTTGCGCGCTCGTTCTCCGTGTCCTCGCTGGAGAAAGACAGGGCGCAGGAGTTCGACGACTGGCTCAAGGGGGTGGACGCGGTAATCGCCGCGGTGGGCGACTGAGGGGCGTGCACTAAGTACCTTGTGTACGACGCCATCTATATCGAGGGGAAGGGCAAGCCCGTTGCCACTTACGTCTTCGAGCATTTCGTTAACGACGCTATGTCGGCGGCGTCCAGCAAGGGCATGCCCGTCGTGAGAATTGTCCCGGAGACGATAGTCTCCGAATCGACTGTTGTGGCGACCATAGAAGCCGCGGTGAAAGCGGTCTTCGATAACATTGTGGCTGTCCTGACAAAACCCCTCACCGCCGAAGAAAAGTCGCCGCATAGCCGCGAATTGGAAAATCCTCCCCGCTTGATTTTTAAAGGGACGCTGGAGGAGGTCAACCGCTTTTTCTACCGGCGCGGCTGGACGGACGGCCTCCCCGTTATCCCCCCTACCGAAGAAGCAGTGGCGGAGATGCTCACCGGTACGGACCTTCCCGCCGGCACTTTGATTGAGAAACTGGAGCCCCGTCTGGGCAAAGCCACCGTGGAAAAAATCGCTGTCAACGCCGTCATGGCGGGATGTCTGCCCGTCCATATGCCGTTCCTGATAGCCGGCGTGCATTTGCTGGCAGCCAATCCGGCCTGCGGCATGATGGCAGCCAGTACCGGCTCGTTCGCGCCTTTCTGGCTTATCAACGGGCCTGCGGCTAAAGACGCCAATTTCCGCTCTGCATATGGCGCGATGAGTCCGGGGGACATCGCCAACGCCTCCTTCGGGCGCGCCATGGGCTTGATTACCAAGAATATCCGCGGCATCCGCAAGCAGGTTGAAGACATGGGCGTGCTCGGGAACCCCGGCAAATATTCGTGTGTGGCCGCCGAGAACGAGGAAAACAGCCCCTGGGAGCCCTTCCACGTGGGCCGCGGCTTCAAGAAAGATGAGACCGCCCTGACCCTTATGTTCCCGCAGTCTTTCCAGCAGATGATGCCCTTCGGCACGGACGATAAGGGAATCCTCGCGACCATCGTCGGCAGTATTGTCCCTGCCCGTATGGGGATGTTCGCGGCGCTGCTGACGCCCAATAATGCTAAATCCCTGGTGGACGGAGGCTGGACCAAGCAGTCGATTAAGGAATTTGTCGTGAAAAACGCGGTTGTGCCGGAAGGCTATTATAAGCGGCTCGGCCTGGACGATAGTAAACCGTTCGACCGCGGTAATGTCGTCATTACCGGCACCGCCAATAAAAACAGCATTTTCGTGGCAAGCCCGCGCGACCCCGACCCCGTCCAGGTCTTCGTCTTCGGGGGGTTCGGCTCCTGGATGGGCTTTTTGCAGGGCGGCCCACCCCCGATAACGCAAAAAGTAGATTTGCCCAAAAACTGGGCGCAGCTGGTGAAAAAATACAAGAACGTCGTTCCCACGTACGCGAGATATTAACAAAATACTACAAATACTACCAATAAATACCAATACTACCAATAACTAAATATTGAAATATTTGTAGTATTGGACATTTGTAGTATTGGTAGTATTTATTTCCTATCCATTTCTCCACCGTTCAATATTGACAGAACATTTTGAATATACTATAATATCTCCATATTAATCCCAGAGGTTGATGATATATGAACATTTCCGATTCCGAACTCAGTTTCATCGAAGAGGTCGGCGTGGTCTTCGAGCAGACCGGTCTGCCGCGCATGGCCGGCCGGCTCTTCGGCTGGCTCCTTATCTCCGACCCCCCCTACCAGTCGCCGTCACAACTGGCCGAGGTATTGCATGCCAGCAAGGGCTCCATCAGCACATCGATACGACTGCTGGCGCAGATGGGCTTAATCGAGCGGCACGTTATCCCCGGCTCCCGCCACGACCATTTTCGCCTACCGAAAGACGCCATAAAAAAAATTATCCAGCACGGGCTGGTGCAGGAAATAAAGATGTTCCAGTCTTTAGCCGAACGGGGGCTGGAGCTGACGAAGGCTATCCCGGCCAAGCGAAAAGCCTGGCTGAAAGAAATACAGAGTCGGTACGGCTACCTGGAAAGGTGTTTTCCGGCGCTGCTGGAGCAGTACGATAAAGAGCGAAAGTAAT
>CAYXOZ010000078.1:0-6858 GCA_964467135.1 uncultured Dehalococcoidaceae bacterium | reverse complement strand
CTAATCGCTAACGGCTAACCGCTAATAGCTATTCGGTGCTGCCTTTATTGACAAGCATTTTACCCCGCGAGTATTATTTAATTGGATAGTGTGCCTTTTGTCGGATGAAATTTGCGTTAGTGAGATAGGATTGTTTTATGGCTGTGAAACGCGATTATTATGAAGTCCTCGGTTTGCCCCGTAACGCCTCGCCGGAGGATATCCGTAAGGCTTTCCGCAAGCTGGCTTTCCAGTACCACCCGGACCGCAATAAAGATGACGGCGCCTCGGAAAAGTTCAAGGAGGTCAACGAGGCTTATGAATGTCTTTCGGACACTGACAAGCGCGCCGCTTACGACCGCTTCGGCCACGCCGGCGCCGAGGGCGTTTTCGGGGGACGCGGCTTTGAAGGATTTGATTTCGGCGGTTTCGGGGATATTTTCGAGGCGTTTTTCGGCGGCACCGGCGCCTCCACCCGCCCGGCGTCCCGCCCCGGCAATGACCTGCGTTACACGGTAAACATCACCTTTGAAGAGGCCGCCCTTGGCTGTGAGAAAGAGATTAGTGTCAACCGCACCGAGGTCTGTTCCGCCTGTCACGGCGCCCGCGCTAAGCCGGGCACTCAGCCGACTCGCTGTCAGGCCTGCGAAGGCACCGGTCAGATTCGCCGGGTGCAGCGCAGTCTTTTCGGCCAGTTTATCAATACTTCCGTCTGTCCGCAGTGCCGCGGCGAGGGGAAAATCGTTACCGACCCCTGTCCCGAGTGTCGCGGCTCCGGTTTTCAAAAGCACAAGCGGAACATATTGGTTAAGGTGCCCGCCGGCATTGACGACGGCAACGGTATCCGGCTTTCCGGCGAGGGGGATGCCGGTTTCCGCGGCGGTTCGCCGGGTAATCTGTATGTCGTGGTTTCCGTCAGGAAACACCGTTTCTTTAGCCGCGAGGGCGATAACGTCGTTTACGAGCTGCCGGTGAACTTCGCCCAGGCCGCCCTCGGCGCTGAAGTTGAAGTGCCTACTCTTTACGGTGCCACTAAGCTGAAAGTCCCGGCGGGCAGCCAGGCGGGCCGGGTCTTCCGGTTGAAGGATAAAGGTATTCCCCGTTTACGCGGGTTTGGTCACGGCGACGAGCTTGTTGTCCTGCGGGTTGTCACCCCCGAGTCGCTGAGTAAAGAGCAGCGCAGGCTGTTCGAAGAGCTTTCCCGTAGTCTGGGGTCGGATAAGGGTGGGGGGACTGTTTCTTAGGTCCCGTTTACTCTGGTGACTTTCCGGTGCCGGAAGAGTGAGAACAAACGCCACCTGCGTCCCGCCAGCTCGTGCCTGGCGTTGCCCCCCATGAGTTCCACCGCTGCCACCTTGGGGTCGGCGTTTTCGTAGAGGACCTGGTAGATTTTTTCCGTAATGGGCATTTCCAGGCCTAGCTGCTGCGCCAGGTTATGGGCGACCAGCGTGGTGTTGATGCCTTCCGCGACCTGGTTCATCGATTCCAGTATTTCCGCCAGCGGCCGTCCTTTGGCAAGTTCTACCCCCACGAAGTGGTTGCGGCTCAGCGGACTGGCGCAGGTAGTGATGACGTCCCCTAATCCCGCCAGCCCCGAAAAAGTCAGCGGATTGGCCCCGAGCGCCATGCCCAGGGCGGTTATTTCGGTCAGGCCTCGCGTCATAAAAGCGGCTTTGGCATTGTCCCCGTACCCCAGCCCGTCGGCGATGCCCGCCCCGAGCGCCAGGATGTTCTTTAGGGCACCGCCCAGCTCCACCCCGATGACGTCCGTATTGGTGAAAACGCAAAAGTTCGTGCAGGTGAGCAGCTTCTGGGCTTTTCGGGCGGTGTCTTTGTTCTCGGCCGCCACCACGGCTGCCGCCGGCCTTTCGTGGATGATTTCCTGCGATAGCTGCGGGCCGGATAGCGCGCAGATATTACCGGCGAACTTCGGGTTTATCTCCTCGGCGATTACCTGGGACATGCGCTTGTTGCTGCCTACCTCCAGCCCCTTGGACGCGCTGATGATAATCGTCGCCTTGGTCAAATGGGCCGCCGCCCGCGAGATGTTCTGCCGCATGGTTTCTGAGGGTACGGGTAGCAGGAGAGCGTTCGCTTCTTTGAGCGCCTCACTCATATCCGCGGTAATCTTTATGGTTTCGGGAATAGTTATGTCCGGGAAGCGGTCCGTCCCCTTTTTCCGCAGCTTATTGGCTTCTTTCTGGGTGCGCGCCCACAGCCGGACCTCGCTCCCTTTCCCGGCGAGCAGTATTGCCAGCGTTATTCCCCAGCTTGTCGTGCCGATAATAGCGATTTTTTGCATTTTTCTGGCTTAGTTTACCTGATTGGGTTGAGGATGTCTACTTGGGGTTCTGGGATGTGGTTACCGTTTCGGTCTTGATTGTCTCGGTCTTGATTTTCTCGCCGATTCTCCGCTCGGTGCCGTTGAACAGGCGCAGTATGTTGTCGCGGTGCCTGGCGTAGATGAATATGGCCCCCATCATGGCGAAGACGACGTATTCGAAAGGGGGGACTGGCCCTAGAAACTCGACTTTTAAAACGTAGAACGCCATGAGCATGATGAAGACGGTGACCGCCCCGATGATTGAGCCGAGGGACATGTATTTGGTCCTGAACCCGAGTCCCAGCACGCAAATACCTCCCACCGCCCCCGCCGGCCAGTAAAGGGCCGCCAGAGTGCCCATGAACGTGGCCACCCCCCTCCCCCCCTTGAATTTGAGGAATACCGACCAGCTATGGCCCGATATTGCCGCCACGCCGGCCAGCGCTTTGGCGAACTCTCTCCAGGGCAGGGCTCCGGCGGATATTGCCCAGTCGCTGCTGAATATCAGGTGGGCTATCGCTACCGCCAGCGCGCCCTTGCCGATATCCAGGATGAGTGCCAGCGCCGCGGCTTTTTTCCCCGCCACCCTGAGAACATTGGTCGTCCCCGTTTTGCCGCTGCCTACCTGGAGCAGGTCTGTCTTGGCGAACCTCTTGCTGATTATCACCCCGCAGGGTATTGAGCCGAGCAGGTATCCGATGACCGCCGCCACGATAATCAGGCCGATGGTCATTCTTCGCCTCTCGTCTTGAATATCAGGCGGAGCGCCGTGCCCCTGAAGCCGAACGCCTGGCGGAGCTGGTTCTCCAGGTAGCGTTTGTAGGAAAAATGGATGAGTTTGGCGTTGTTGGTGAACAGGACGAAAGTTGGCGGGTTGACCTCCGCCTGGGTGGCGTAGAATATCTTTAGCTGCTGGGTCCGGCTTCTCGGGCGATTGTGCGCCGCGATTGCCTGTTGTATGACGTTATTGACGGCGGCCGTGGCTGGCCTTTTGAGCCTTTCCCGGTAGACCCTGTCCACCTCTGGCATTATTTTGTCTACCCCCTGCCCTGTTTTAGCCGAAGTATATAATATTGGCGCGTAAGAGGCAAATTTGAACTGGCCTCTAATCTGCCTGTCCCATGCCGGGATGTCTTTATTTTCGACCAGGTCCCATTTGTTGACGATGATTATCATGCCCTTGTAGGCCTCATGGACATACCCGGCGATATGGGCGTCCTGCGTGGCGGATATCTCGCCGGCGTCGAGCACCAGCAGGACGATATCCGCCCGGTCGATGGCCCTCATGCTGCGCAGGACGCTGTACTTTTCCACCCCGCCCTTTATTTTTCCCCGCCGCCTGATGCCGGCCGTATCGATGAGCAGTACGCTTTGCCCTTGGTGGTTGATGACCGTATCGACTGCGTCCCGGGTGGTCCCCGGCGTTTCATCGACTATTGCCCGCTCGTCGCCGACCAGCGCGTTCAGCAGCATCGACTTGCCCACGTTGGGCCTGCCGACAATCGCCACTTTGATAGCTTCAGCAGCAGCTTCGACCGGTTCCTGTGGCGGCAACAGCTCGACTATTTTATCGAGCAATTCCGCCACCCCCCGCCCGTGGTGGGCGCTGATGGCTATCGGTTCCCCCAGCCCCAGCTCGTAGAACTCCAGGGCGGCCGCCTCGAGTCGGGCGTTGTCGGCTTTGTTGGCCGCCAGAATGACCGGTTTATTGGCTTTCCGGAGCAGGTCGGCCACCTCGTAGTCCGCCGGCGTTACCCCGTCTTTCACGTCTACCAGGTCGATAATCACGTCGGCGTCTTTGATGGCGGTTTCTATCTGTGCTTTAATCCCCCGGGCTATCGGTGTGCTCGGCTTTATCTCCAGGCCCCCGGTGTCCACCAGCGTGAACTCTTTACCGGCCCAGTTAACGTCTGCCAGGTTGCGGTCTCGCGTCGTCCCCGGCCTGTCCTCGGTGATGGCCAGCGGTTTCCCCGCCGCGCGGTTTAGCAGCGTGGACTTGCCGGTGTTAGGCCGCCCGACGATGGCAATAATAGGTTTGGTCATGCTTTTTCTTTTTGCTCAATCATTTTATTTCTTGGGGCGTCTAAGAGGGGCGAAGCCCCTCTTTCAAATTTCTCCCCCTCTCCTTGCTAGGAGAGGGGGACACAGGGGGTAAAGTAGACAAAAAATCATCTGTAATCGGCCAGCCCTATCTCGAGCCCGCCGAGCATTTCCATCAGCAGTGCTTTGAGCATATGCATTTTATTCTCGGATTGCGGAAAGGCCACGGACTGCGGCCCGTCCATGACCTCGTCGGTGACTTCTTCGCCGCGGTGGGCCGGCAGGTCGTGCATGAAGATGGCGTTTTCTCCGGCCAGGGACATAAGCCCGGCGTTGACTTGGTATCCGGCGAAGGCTTTACGGCGTTTTTCCGTCTCGCTTTCCTGCCCCATGCTCGTCCAGACATCGGTGTAAACGATGTCCGCCCCGACGACTGCCTGGCGGGGGTCTTCCGTGCAGAGTATCACGCGGCCGTTCGCGACGGCGTACTCCCGCGCCACCCCGAGTATATTGGCTTTTATGGCGTACCCGGTCGGCGAGGCTATCCGGAAGTTCATGCCGCATTTTGTCGCGGCCAGCAAGAGGCTGTTGGCGACGTTGTTGCCGTCCCCGATGAACGCTATCGTAAGCCCTTCGAGCTTTTCTTTATACTCGTAAATCGTCAGCAGGTCGGCGAGCGCCTGGCACGGGTGTTCGAGGTCGGATAAGGAGTTGATCACCGGCGCGCGCGAGTATCTGGCGAGGGTCATTAGAGTCTGGTGGGAGAAGGTGCGCGCCGCGATGCAGTCGACATAGCCGCTGAGCACCCGGGCGACGTCGGCTATCGATTCCCTCTGCCCCAGGCCGACCTCTGCCGGGGAGAGATAAATGCATTCCCCGCCGAGCTGGCGCATGGCTACCTCGAAGCTGACCCGGTGCCGTAGCGAAGGCTTTTCGAAGAGCAACGCCAGCACTTTTCCGCTTAGCCTCTCGCTCCAGCCTTCGCCTTTCATGGTCACGGCGTTCGAGATGAGACGTCGGATTTCTTCCGGCGCCAGGTCGGAAATCGATAGTAAATCTTTACACTGCAAGATGTCCCCCCGTACGCCCTCAGTATATCACGACTGAGGGATTATTCAATAGTGGGGTAATCCCAACCCATTGTCCCGCCTTCCTGTCATTGCGAGGAGTCCTTCCGCAGGAAGGAGGACGTGGCAATCTCACTCACCGTCTTTCCAGATAACTGAATCCGTTGTTTTCCCCTCTTTCTCAACTTCAAACTGTCAGGCGTCAACCGGTTATGCTATACTCTGTTCATACTGATAGATTGGAGACTTCATTGTGAAGAGAGTCGACGGGCGTGCCTACGACGAGTTGCGACCTGTTGAAATCATTCCCGGCTACCAGAGCTTTGCCGAGGGCTCGGCGCTGATAAAGCTGGGTAAGACCCATGTCCTGTGTTCGGTCAGCGTTGAAGAACGCGTGCCGCCCTTTCTCAAGGGGAGCGGCACCGGCTGGATTACCGCCGAGTACGCTATGCTGCCCCGCGCCACCGTTACCCGCTCCCAGCGCGATTCCGTTTCCGGGCATGTCGGCGGCCGTAATCAGGAAATCCAGCGCCTCATCGGCCGTTCTTTGCGGGCTTCCGCCGACCTCGCCGCTCTGGGGGAGAGGACTTTAATCGTCGACTGCGATGTCATCCAGGCCGACGGCGGCACCCGGACCGCCGCTATCACCGGCTCTTACGTCGCCCTGCACCAGGCGATGGCAAAGCTGATGGATATGGGTGTCATATCTAAAATACCGCTGAAATGCGCCGTGGCGGCCACCAGCGTCGGTATCGTTAACAGCTATATGATGGTCGACCTCTGTTACGACGAGGACTCCCGGGCTGGAGTAGACTTTAACATCGTGATGACCAGTAAGGGTGAGTTCGTCGAGGTGCAAGGCACCGCCGAGGGCAAGCCTTTTTCCCGCCAGGCCATCGATGATTTACTAGCCCTGGCGGATAAAGGCATCCGCCAGCTCTTCCAGGCCCAGCAGGATGTGTTGAAACCGCAATTATAATGGGTATGTCACTCTGGTGGCGCGACGTCATCAGGAAATCATCCTGATGTCATTCTGAGGGCACGAAGTGCCCGTGAGAATCTTATTCACGGTTTGGGTAAATGCCGGACAATCAATACTATGTCTATATTCTGACTACTGATAAAAACACTGCCCTTTATACTGGTGTCACCCACGATCTGGTAAAGCGGATTTTCCAACATAAAAACAAAATGGTTGGAGGATTTACCGCGAGGTATCATGTCCATAAACTCGTTTATTTTGAAATCTGTAATGATATTCTATCGGCCATAGAGCGGGAAAAGCAGATAAAAAGCTGGATGCGAAAGAAGAAATTTGCTATGATTAACGCATTCAATCCTGGTTGGCATGATCTCTATGATGATTTCGGGTAGTCAATAAGTTTCAGGGGATTCTCACGGCGTCCCGACACAGTCGGGACGACTCAGAATGACAATTTCTATATGTAG
>CAYXOZ010000077.1:0-6859 GCA_964467135.1 uncultured Dehalococcoidaceae bacterium | reverse complement strand
ATAGTCATTGAAATTGAGCGGATGCCGGACTGGTTCGGGGCGCTGCCGGAGATTACCCTTTTGGTCTTCGCCGTGGCGGTCATCCTCCTCGACCTTTTTATCAGCCGGAAAGGCGTGCTGGCGGTCGTGAGCGTTATCGGCATCCTTGTCTGCGGGCTCTTTAGCTGGAGCTTCTGGGACGTGCGCCTGTCCTTTTTCAACGGCATGCTGGTCTCCGATGGCTTTTCCGTCTTCTTCAAGCTGCTCTTTCTGGGTATCTCCCTGTTGCTGGTTCTCGCTTCTTCCGACTACGTTAGCAAGTTCAAGCGCTTCCAGGGCGAGTACTACGCCCTGATTCTGCTTTCGACCGCCGGCATGATGCTGATGGCCGCCACCACCGATTTGATTTCTCTGTATATTTCGCTGGAGTTGACGAGCATTTCCCTCTACATACTGGTCAGCTTCCTGAAAGACCGTAAGTCCACCGAGGCGTCTCTGAAATACCTGCTGCTGGGGGCTATCGCCTCGGCGGTGCTGCTCTACGGCATGGCGCTGGTCTTCGGCGTTACCGGCGAGACCGGTCTCGGGGCCATCGCTCAGTCTATCCAGTCGCTATCGCTCGCCGGCGTTATGGACAACCCCGCCCTGATGATGGGCGTCGTCCTGATGATTGCCGGCTTCGGCTTCAAAATCGCCGCCGTGCCTTTCCAGATGTGGGTGCCGGATGTCTACGAAGGCGCCCCCACCACTATCACCGCCTTTCTTTCCGTCGCCAGCAAGGCCGCCGGTTTTGCCATTATCCTGCGCATTTTCTCATCCGCCTTTTATATCCCGGTCTGGCTGGCTCATAACTGGGGTATTATTTTCGCCGTGCTTTCCGTTATCGGTATGACGGTCGGCAACATCGCCGCTATCCCCCAGACCAATATCAAGCGGATGCTGGGTTACTCGAGCATCGCCCAGGCCGGTTATCTGCTCGTGGGGCTCGCCGCTATCGGCGTCTTCCCGGCTTTTTCCAGCCTCCCCTACGGCCTGCTGGCGCAGAGCGGCGTCCTCTTCTTCCTCGCCAGCTATGCCCTGACCAACCTGGGGGCATTTATCGCCGTCATCGCTATCTCCCGCAAGATTGATAGCGATAATATCGCCGATTACACCGGCATGGGCCGGCGTTCGCCCTGGCTGGCTTTAGCCCTGACCCTCTGCCTTATTTCCCTTATCGGCATCCCGCCGGCGGCCGGCTTTATGGCCAAGTTCTTTATCTTCAGCGCCGCCGTCAAGACCGGCCTGCTCTGGCTGGTGATTATCGCCGCCGTCAATAGCGTCATCTCGGCTTACTACTACCTGCGCGTCGTTAAGGTCATGTGGTTTAGCGAGTCCGCGGCTCCGGCAGAAAATCCCTCGCCTTCCTTTACCCCCGCGCTGGCCCTGGCCCTCTGCTGCCTGGGCGTCCTGCTCCTCGGCATCATCCCCGGCCTGCTCATGCGCCTCGCCGAGCTGGTTACCCGCCTCCTTCCTCTTTAGCCCTCTTTTGCCGCAAAATATTTATTGCTAACTACTTCTTCCCTCCCCCTCCCGTACCATCCCACCCCGGTACTATCCACCAGTACTAAATGTCATCTGCCATATTACTTTATGGCTATTGGTTCTCATCTTTCGCCTTATTACAATGATAAGTAATAGCCGTATCAAAAATTGTAATTTACAACGGACTGGAGGGTCTGTCCTTTGCATTACTGCTCTATTATCAAGAGAGTTGCATCCGCTTGTATCGTCCTTTCACTCGCTTTTGCCCTGGGTATTACTCCTTCTGGTTGGGACCGTCCCGTGGCGTTGGCCGCCGCCGGGCCTGACCTCGTCATCCCGGATATCTCACTGTCGCCACCCTACCCCGCCATCGGCGACGCCGTGACCATCACCGTGACGGTGAAAAATCAGGGCACTTCGCTGGCTTACGGCAGCCGCGTCGTCTGCTATGTCGATGACGCCATACTGGCGACGAACTCGATTGACAGCCTCGATGCCGGCGCCATGGCGACCACGTCCTTTATCTGGGAGGCGCCCGCCGGCTCCCATATCATCCGGGCCGTCGCCGACTCCGCCGGGTCGGTCGCCGAGTCCGATGAGTCCAACAATACGATGACTTTCGCCATGACCGCTCTCGCGCCGGACCTCGTTGTCCTTTCGATTTCCTGGACGCCGACCGGCCCCTCGAAGGGCGATAGTGTCGTTTTCCGTGTCACCGTTAAAAACCAGGGTAATAGTCGGTCGGGCTCCAGCCGACTGATTTTATATATCGATGGAATTTCCCGCGGCTACAAGGACATCTACCCCATCGACCCCGCCAACACCTCCTCGACCACCTATAACTGGGTCGCCCAGACCGGCCAGCACACCATAAAGGCCATCATTGACGAGCCCCGCCAGGTCGAAGAGGGGAATGAGGCCAATAACGAGTATAATGCCACCTTCTCCACCCTCCCCCCCGACCTTGTTATTAAGAGGGTTACCTGGGAGCCGGTAAACCCCTCGAAAAACGATGTGGTGACCTTTACCGCTAATGTCACTAACCAGGGGACCGGCCGCGCGGACTCCTGCCAGCTGGCTTTTTATATCGACGGACAGGTCCAGTCTGCTCTTCTGGTGCCTTCTCTCGTTGCCGGCGCCTCGAGCAATATCACCTACGACTGGACGGCTTTATCGGAAATGCACGAGGTCAAGGCCGTGGTCGACTCCGCTGGAACGGTCACGGAAAGCGATGAGAATAATAACGAATACACTTCCGGTTTTCTGACTTTGCTCCCCGACCTTATCGTGACGGATATTACCTGGCTGCCCGAGGATGCGGGGGTCGGCGATAGTGTTACTTTTACCGCGACCGTTAAGAACCAGGGCACCGGCCGCTCCGAGCCCGCCCGCCTATCCTGCTATATAAGCGGCAGCTTTTCCGGCTATGTGGATATCGGGGAGATAGACGCCGGTAAGGAGACCGTCGCCAGGTTCACCTGGACCGCTGTCGGCGGTACCTATATCGTGAAAACGGTCGCTGACGGTGAAAAAAGGGTTATCGAGAGCGAAGAGGATAACAACACCACCACCCGGACCATCATCATCATCCCCCCGGATATCTTTATCCCGGTGATTACCTGGACGCCGCTGAACCCGCCCATCGGGGATATCGTGACGTTCACCGCCAATATTTCCAATCTGGGGGGCGGCGCTGCCGGGGGTTTTTATCTCGCCTATTATGTCGATGATGAGCTGTTTTCCTTCGAGTTCATCTCCGGCATATTATCCGAAGGCGACATTTTGCGTACCTGCGACTGGAAGGCGCAGAGCGGGCGGCATACTTTTAAGGCTGTCGCCGACTATAATTTCAAGGTTTCCGAAAGCAACGAGAATAACAACGAGACCGCGGTTACCGTGACGCCGCTGATGCCGGATTTAGCTGTCGGTACCATCGACTGGTCCCCGGCGGATATGCCTGTCGGCGTAAAGACCACCTTCGCCATCGAAATCGAGAACCGGGGCACGTTGAACGCCGGGTCTTCCCGCGTGGCATATTATATCGATGGCGTTATCGCCGGCTATAACGATATTGACCTGCTTGAAGCCGGCGCGGTTGTGACCAGGTATTTGCCCTGGACGGTCGCTGCCGGTTCCCACGCTATCACTATCACCGCTGATTTGGGCGACCAGGTTGTCGAGCTGGATGAAATTAACAATACCAAGATAGTGACCATACCCCTGCCTGACCTCATGGTGACGGATGTCGCCTGGTCGTCGCCGCCGGCTTCTATCGGTGATAACGTTACCTTTACCGCCACGGTGAAAAACCAGGGCGTCGGTGCGTCCGGCGATACTACGGCGACCTGTTATATCGATGGCGTTCCCCTGTCTTCTGACGCGCTCCCGGAAACAAGCCCCGGAAGTTCTGCCGCGGTGTCATTCATCTGGATGGCGACGGCCGGAGACCACCAGGTCACTGTCCTGGCTGACGACGGGAATGCGATTACCGAGGTCGACGAGACCAATAATAAAAAGGAGACGGCTTATTCGACCCTTACCCCTGACCTGCTCGTCGAAGACATAGAATGGCACATGGAAAATCCGCTGGTGAGTGATACTGTGGTTATCAATATTATTGTCGGGAACGGGGGTACGGACGCCACCGGGGATTTTCACCTGCTTTACTCTATCGATGACAACCCATCTTTGAACCTGGACATGGCGCCGTTATCCGCCGGTGGTTCGTTTACCGTAAGTATCACTCCGCTCTTAACACTGGGCTCTCACACCGTCAGAGTCACCCTTGACACCGCTGAAGACGTCATCGAGCTGGACGAGACCAACAACGGCAAGTCCGTCTCTTTCTCCACGGTCGCCCCCGACCTCGTTATCAAGTCTATTTCCTGGCCGGCGCAGGCTGCCGCCGGGGATAATGTCACCATCACCGTGAATCTCGAAAACCAGGGCACGGATAAAGCGGGGAAGTCGCGCCTTGAGCTTTATGTTAACGGCGAATTGGTATCGTTTGCGGAGATTGGTGAGCTGGAGGTGGGCGCGGCGGTCTCCCAGGACTTCTCATGGTCTGCCGTGGCCGGTCCGCAGGAAATCAGCGCCTGCGCTGATATCGGTGGACTCCTGACGGAAAGCAATGAGGTCAATAACTATAAGTCCCGGTCGATATCCCTTACCGAGCCCCTGCCGACGCCGACTAAAAAGCCCGCCGTCGATTTATCGGATGATTCTTCCGAGAATAAAAGTCTCATCGGCGATTTCTGGTGGATGTTCCTCGCGGGAGCGATGTTGCTCGGGGTCGGCGCTTTTCTGCTGGCGCTGAAATCGTTTAAAAAAGATTAGCCGCGTCTTTTCACTCGGCCGCAGATAAGGCCGCCGCCGGGAGCGCTGATACTCGCCCCGTGTTTATTCTACTGGAACCATAGACCTGCCACGAAAACACCCTTGCCCGTTTCCTGGAAGACGACCCTGACCGTTATCCCTTCCGGTCTTTTGGCGAATGTGGCGTTATAAGAGACGGCGGTATATATTTCCTGGACTTTTTCTTCCGTGAAGGTGAATTTTTTGGTCAGGTATTCTCCGTATTTGCCGAGCAGGTCGTCATGGGTCTGCTTGAAGGCGGCTTCCGTTATGGTTTTTTTCATCGTCTCGTCGAAGTCCCTGGCGAAGGAGGCATAGTCTTCCTTATTAATCAGCGCCTGTAGCAGATTTTCGGCGATGGCGCCGGCGTACTCCGGTTCCTTCGGCGTCTCCGTCGGCCCGGGCTTGCCGCAACCGGCGACTATCGTCGCCGCTAGTACCACCACGACGATAGCCGTGAATATTCTCAGAGCTTTATAGGTCATTTTCGCTCGACTAAATTTTCCCGAACTTCTCTTCGAGGGCGGCTTTATCGAATATCTTGCCGGTCACTTCTTCCGCCTTGGCGGCCGCCAGCATGGCCGGGTACTTTTGCCAGATTATCGGCTCCTCGAAGTCGCTGGTGTCCCGCCCCTCCATGAACCCCATCACCACCTCGGTCTTGACGAAGTACGGCCGGACGCAGGTAATGGCGATGCCCGCCTCTTTCCTCATCTCCCGCGCCAGCCCCATGGTAAAACGCTCCACGCCGGCTTTCGTGACGCCGTAGGCGATGTTCATGCGTATCTGGTGCGCCAGTATCGAGGAAACGTTGATGATCATGCCGCTCTTTTTCTCGAGCATTTTCGGCAGGACAATCTTGGAGCAGAGGAACATGCCGTCGAGGTTGACCGAGAGGATGAGGCGCCAGCGCCGGTACGGCATCTGCAGGAAGGCGTCCTGCGCGGTAACGCCGGCGTTGTTGACCAGCACGTCTATCTTCCCGAATTTCTCGATAGATTTGTTTGTGATGTTGTTGACGTCGTCCTCGACGGTGATATCGCCGCCGAGCGTCAGCGTTTTCCGCCCCAGGGCTTCGATTTCTTTGGCGGTCTCCGCCAGCTTGCCGTCGTCGGTAACGCGGTCGCACACCACCAGGTCGGCGCCGGCCTCGGCCATGCCCAGGGATATCGATTTCCCCAGCCCCTGCCTCGCCCCGGTCACCAGGACTACTTTGCCTTTTAATGGAAGTGCCATATCAAGCCTCCTTTTCTCGTTATCTACCTATCCCCTGCCCCTTCCCTCTCAAGAGAAGGGGGCTATCTGTAAGAGGGGCTCTGCCCTTCAGGGTGAACCTTCAGGATGAACCCCTCTTAAACGCCCCATCTCCTATCGTCATTCCCGCGAAGCTTGTCCCGTACTCTGATACGGGAGCGGGAATCCAGTCCCTTCTCTCCCCTTGTGGGAGAGATTAGAGTGAGGGGTAACCCTTCGCCCCTCTTAGACGCCCTGCTTAACCATCTTACTATGCCCTGCTCTATCTTTCCCCCTTTTAAGGGGGACCAAGGGGGATTTCGTCCTTACGTCAGCATCCCGTAATCTAACGGGAACAGCCCAGCCGTCTGGTTCTTGGCCGCGTCGGACGCCAGGTAGAGCGCCAGCGCTGCCACGTCGTCCGGCTCCCCGAACCGCCCGATGACCGTCTGGCTTAACATTCTATCGTTAATCCCCGGCATTTGCAGGAACGGGTCGGATAATCGACTGTGCACCCAGGCCGGCGCTATCGAGTTGACCCGGATATTCCACTTGCCCCATTCCTTGGCCATAACCCGCGTCATGTGGATGACGGCGGCTTTGCTGATGCAGTATACGCCGAGCGTTTCTTCCGTCCTGATGCCCATGTACGAAGTTATATTGATGATGCTGCCGCCGCCCTGCGCTTTCATGATGGGCGCGATGAGCTTGCACAGGAAGAACGGCCCTTTGACGTTGACGTTCATGACGTTGTCCCACTGCCACTCCT
>CAYXOZ010000076.1:4965-6881 GCA_964467135.1 uncultured Dehalococcoidaceae bacterium | reverse complement strand
GAGAACGAAAAGCTGGCGCGGGACATCATGGAAAACGGGGCGCTGCTCAGCGAGTACCCGCCAGGAACAAGGCCGCGGGCGGAGAATTTTCCCCGGCGTAACCGCATCCTCAGCGGGCTGAGTCTGGGGGTGCTGGTCACCGAAGCAGGAGAGGGGAGCGGGGCAATGATTACCGCCGCCGACGCCATCGAGCAGGACAGGGAAGTATTCGCGGTGCCCGGCAGCATTCTATCCCCGGCCAGCGGCGGCACCAACCGTCTGATTCAAAAAGGCGAAGCCAAACTGGTGCGCCAATATATCGATATTTTAGAAGAGCTCAACCTGATGGCGGTAGAGAGGCAGATGGAGATGCGGGAAATCCTCCCGGAGTCCGAGACGGAATCCGTTTTACTCAAGCAACTGGGCGCCGAGCCGGCACACATCGACGAGGTCTGCCGCAAGAGCGGCCTGCCGGTGTCGACCGTCAGCGGCACCCTGGCCATGATGGAGCTCAAAGGGATGGTCCGGCAGGTGGGAACGATGAACTACGTTTTAGCGAAGGAGCTGCGAGCGGAATATCGCGTGAGAGTCGAATAAAATATGAGCAGAAAATTAGTGATAGTGGAATCGCCGGCAAAGTCCAAAACGCTGGGTAAGATACTCGGGAAAGGGTACAGCATCAGGGCCTCACTCGGACACGTGAGGGACCTGCCCAAGGGGCAGATGGGGGTCGACGTGGAAAAAGGCTTCGCCCCCAGATACGTGGTGCCCCGAGACAAGACCAAGCTGGTCAACGAGCTCAAGCAGGCGGCGCAGGACGCCGGGGCGATATATCTCGCCACCGACCCCGACCGCGAGGGAGAAGCCATTGCCTGGCACCTCTCCGAGGTAACCAAAACAGACCGCAAGCCATATTACAGAGTCGTTTTCCGGGAGATAACGGAAGAAGCCGTCAAAAACGCCTTCCAGAACCCTCGCGAAATAGACATGCAGCTCGTCGATGCGCAGCAGGCGAGGCGTATCCTAGATAGGCTGGTCGGCTATAAAATCAGCCCGCTGCTATGGTCGAAGGTCAGGAAGCGCCTCTCGGCCGGCAGAGTGCAGTCGGTAGCGGTAAAGATAATCGTCGACCGCGAGCGGGAGATACAGGCATTCAAGGCGGAGGAATACTGGGTAATCGAAGTCGAGCTCAGCAAAAAGAAAGAAAAAGAGTCGTTCCGGGCGACGCTGGTCGGGCTGGTCGGCGGCAAAAAGCTCGACGTACATACGAAAGAAGAATCCGAAAAAATCAAGGGCGCGTTGGAAAAAGCCGCCTATGACGTACTCAAGGTGAGCACCAAAAAAGTAACGCGGCAGCCGGCGCCGCCCTTCACCACCAGCACGCTCCAGCAGGAAGCCTGGCGCAAGCTCAGGTTCAGCGCCAAACAGACGATGGCTTTAGCCCAGCAGCTTTACGAAGGTTTACCGGTAGGGGAGGAAGGCAACGTAGGCCTGATAACCTACATGCGCACCGACTCCACAAGAGTAGCGCAGTCGGCCATCAGCGAGACGGTGGCCTTCATCCGGGAGAAATACGGCGCAAAATACCTGCCGCCGCGCCCGAGGCAATATACGACGCGAAGCAAGGGGGCGCAGGAAGCGCACGAAGCGATAAGGCCTACCCGCACCCACCGCGAACCCGCGCTGATCAGGAAATATCTCAACAACAACCAGTTCCGGCTGTATGACCTCATCTGGAAACGGATGGTCGCCAGCCAGATGGCAGCGGCACTATTTGACAATACAACGGTCGATGTCGAAGGTAAAAATCACGACGACTATCTCCTGCGCACGGCGGCATCGGTTAATACTTTCCCCGGCTTTATCACGCTCTACACAGAAGGCAGGGACGAGGATGAAGAAGAAGGCAAAGTCGCGCTGCCCGACCTCAAAAAAGG
>CAYXOZ010000076.1:3271-4865 GCA_964467135.1 uncultured Dehalococcoidaceae bacterium | reverse complement strand
TTCACCGCGGACATGGAGAACGAGCTCGACGACATCGCCAGCAACGAACGCAAATGGCCGGACGTCATCCAGGACTTCTACGTTCCTTTCGAGAAAGATTTAATCAGCGCGATCAAGACAGCGGAGAAGGTAAAGCTGACGGAGGAGCCCACGGGCGACGCCTGTCCCAAGTGCGGCAAGCCCCTGATAGTAAAGACGGGGCGGTTCGGGAAGTTCGTGGCGTGCAGCGGCTACCCCGCCTGCAAGTTCACGCAGTCGTTCCAGGTAAAGACGGGGGCCAAGTGCCCGGAATGCGGGAAGGATCTGATACAGAGGATTAGCAAGAAAAAGCGGACGTTCTACGGTTGCGCCGGATATCCGGAGTGCAAATTTATTACCGGGTTCAAGCCGCTGGCGCAGCCCTGCCCGCAGTGCGGCAAGCTCTTAACGCAGCACGGCAAGCAGGCCTGGTGCGCCAAGTGCGGGTATAAAGGGAAGGTGGAGGAGGGGAAAGAAGAGGCGCCAAAGGGCGTCTAAGAGGGTTGGAGTGGGAGGTAAAATCCCTCTTGGTCTCCCTTTACGAAAGGGAGAAAGATATAGCTGGGCGGGAGTAAAAGAAGGGAGTGCCCGAGAGGTGCGCTAACATCTCTCTCTGAAACTCCCCCTCTCCTGGCAAGGAGAGGGGTTCACCCTGAGGGGGACAAAGGGGGAGAGGTGAGAAAAAGAGATTGCCACGTCGTCCTTCCGCCTTTACGGAAGGACTCCTCGCAATGACAGAATAGGGCTATATGCAGGAAGTCTTTAATAAATATATCGACTACCTGGAAGTAGAGAGAAACGTCTCGCCGTATACAAAGCGGAACTACACCAACGACCTCGTGGAGTTCTTCGGGTTCGTTACAGGGAAGGGGATAAGCACCCTGAAGGACGTTAATAAACAAACGCTGCGGAGCTACCTGGCGCACCTCATGGAACACAACTACGCTAAATCAAGTATCGCCAGGAAGCTCTCGGCGATAAGGTCGTTTTACCGCTATCTCATGCGCGAGGAAATGATATCGGCGAGTCCGGCGGCCACCACGGTATCGCCAAAACTAGACAAAAGACTGCCGTCTTTCCTCACCGTCGAGGACGCCAAGCGTTTGGTGGAGTCGCCGGACCTGACACAGCCGCAGGGCCAGCGCGACCGGGCTTTATTGGAATTGCTCTACGCCGCCGGCCTGCGGGTCAGCGAGCTGGTGAGTATGAACCTGGAGCAGCTAAACCTCGCCACCAACGAAATCCGGGTGTGGGGAAAAGGGGCTAAAGAAAGGGTGGTCCTGATAGGGACGCCGGCGGCGGAAGCGCTAAATGCCTATATAGAAAAGGGACGGCGGGAGCTACTGGGGGGAAAAAAGAACAAAGCCCTGTTCGTGAGCCGGTACGGAGGGCGACTGCCGGCCCGGACGGTACAGAAAATCCTCACGAAATACGCGCGGAACATCGATAAAAAAGTCCATCCCCACATATTAAGGCATACCTTCGCCACGCACCTGCTCGACGGGGGGGCGGACCTTAAAGTAGTCCAGGAGCTCTTAGGGCACGCCGACCTCTCCTCGACGCAGATTTACACCCA